>DATABT010000237.1:0-9725 GCA_036259455.1 Longimicrobium sp.
CGGCCCTTCACGAAGGCGTGCGCCGCCTGCGCGAGCGGGTGAAGCCCCGCCGGGCGAGCTCCGCGAGCCCAGGGCGGGGCTTCTGGCATTGCCAGCCCCGGGCTTTAGCCCGGGGTGGGGGGCGGGCGCTGCCCGCCCCGCGCGTTATCACGCAGTCACCATCCCTCCTCACCCGTTCACGCCTTCAGCTGCCTCCCACCGAGGCCTGCCCCTTGCAACCTCCGCCGCACACGACCTACTCTATCCCCTCGGACGGAGCTTGCACGAATGGACAACCGAGGCGCATCCCCCCTGCGGATCGTTCTGATCGTGGCGGCGGTGCTCATCGCCATCGTCTTCGCGTTCTTTGGACAGCTGTACTTTGCGTACTTCCTGGGCGCGGTCGCCATCGTGATGGCGATCATCGTACTCTTTGCCCGGTCGAAGACACCCACGGACTGACGTAACGATTCGCGACCGCATGCCCCGCATTCCCCTGCTGCACCTGGCCCACGCCCGATCCGGCGACAAGGGCGACACCGCGAACGTGGGCGTGATCGCCCTGCGCCCCGAGTTCTATCCGGTGCTGGTGGAGCAGCTCACCACCGAGCGCGTAAAGAGGCACTTCGAGGGCATTGTCCATGGCGGCGTGGAGCGCTTCGAGCTGCCGAACCTGGAGGCGCTCAACTTCCTGCTGCACAACGCGCTGGGCGGCGGCGGCACGGTGAGCCTGAAGACCGATGCGCAGGGCAAGGTGCTCTCCACCGCCATCCTGCGCATGGAGGTGGACGTTTCCGACGAGATCGCCCGTCTCGCCCGGCCCGACGGCAGCTCGTGAGCACGCCGCTCCTCGTCCGCGACGAGGGCGGTGTCCGCCGGCTGGTGCTCAACCGTCCCGACAAGCGCAACGCCCTCAACGCCGAGCTCATCGCCGCCCTCAAGTCCGCCCTGCATGAAGCGGACGGGGACGATGCCGTGCGCGTGGTCGTCATCGAAGGGGAGGGGAAGGACTTCTGCTCCGGCGCCGACCTGTCCGCGCTGCGCAGGATCGCGGATTCTTCGGTGATGGAGAACCTGGAGGACGTGGACGAGCTCGCCGGGCTCTTTCTCCTTCCCCGGCGGATGCGGAAGCCCGTGGTGGCGTGCGTGCGCGGGCGGGCGCTGGCGGGCGGATGCGGTCTGGCGACGGCGTGCGACGTGGTCCTGGCGGCGGAGACGGCGGAGTTCGGCTATCCGGAGGTCAGGATCGGCTTCGTCCCGGCGATGGTGATGGCCATCCTGCGCCGCAACGTTTCGGAGAAGCGCGCCTTCGAGCTGGTCGTGGCCGCGCAGCCCGTCGCCGCGGCGGAGGCGGAGCGCATCGGCCTCATCAACCACGTCTGGCCGGATTCGGACTTCGACCGGCAGGCCGGGCTCTTTCTGGAAGAACTGGCGAAGCGCAGCCCCTCCGCCGTGCAGCTTTCCAAGCGGCTGCTGTACCATGCGGACGGGATGGGCTTCGAGGCCGCGCTGCGCGCCGGCGCGGACGTCAACGTGGTGGCGCGGATGACGGAGGACATGAAGGCCGGCGTGGCGCGCTTCCTGGAGCGCGCGTGATCACCCGCGCCCGCCGCGGGCCGGACCCCTTCCTGGACTGGAAGGTCCGCATCTTCTTCGCCGGCGCGGTGCTCCTCGGTGTGGGCGTGGCGACGGGCCGCGACGTGCTGGTGCTGATCGCCATCCTGGTCCTGGCCATCGGCGCGCTCACCATCGCCATCCTCGACCGGAGGCGCAGGAAGGCGGAGCCGGCGGAAGAAGACGAGGTGGTGGAGGAGGACGAACCGGAGGAGGAGCCGACGCGATAACCGGCGGGCCCCCTCCCCCGACCGGCCTTTCGCTCGTTCCTCGCGACGGCGGTCGACCCCCTCCCCCAACCCCGCCCCCAACCCCGGGGGAGGGGTTTTTGTCTGCTTGCGGCCTGGTCGGGACCCACAGGGTCCCCTCCACCTGCCGGGAGAGTGGTTCAGGTGCACCAGCGTTGAGGACACGGGAGGGCCCGCACCCTCCGCTCGACAGTTGTTTCTTTGCTTGAGCAATATCCAGTACGTTCAGTATTGACTGAATGATCCGGATCCATTATCCTTCCGTCCACCCCGAGGCAGAGGATCATGGACGCGGCGACGACGGACTTCATCGAGAGCATGGGACGGCAGTTCGAAGAGGACGGCGCACCGCGCATCGCGGGGCGCCTGTTCGGCTTTCTGATGGTGCAGGAGGAGCCCTGCTCGCTGGACGACGTCGCCGAGCAGCTGCGGGTGAGCAAGGGGAGCGCGAGCAGCAACGCCCGCCTCCTGGAGCAGCTGGGCATCGCGGAGCGGGTCACGCGCGCGGGCGACCGCCGCGACTACTACCGCATCAGCCCGGACATCAGCGAGCGGTCGCTGGAGCGCGCGGTGCAGGGGATCGGCTCCATGCTGGGCCGCCTGCGCCAGGGCGCGGAGCTCGTCAGCGGCCGCTCGCCCGTGCTGCGCGAGCGCTTTGAGCGCGCGATCACCTTTCACGAGCGCGCGCAGAAAGTGGTGAGCGACCTGCTGGGCCAGGTGCGCGCCCACCGCGCCGAGTAGGGCGGCGGACGGGATGGAGGGGCGGAGCACGTCACGAAGATACAGTGCATACTGAACGTATTGCATTCCGATGATGATGGCGACGATGGAACCGGGCGGGGGGATGCACCCCGCGGACGAGGAGTTCGTGGAGCGCGTGGGCCGCTTTTTCGAAGGCGACGGCGCGCCGCGCACCTCCGGGCGCATGCTGGGCCTGCTGCTGCTGCAGTCGCGGGAGATGTCGATCGACGAGATCGCCGATCGTCTCAAGGTCAGCCGGGCGAGCGTGAGCACCAACGCGCGCAACCTGGAGAGCTACCACGTGGTGGAGCGGGTGAGCCACATGGGCGACCGGCGCGACTTCTACCGCATTGCCCCCGACCTGGAGCGCACGCTGCTGCGCCTGCGGATGGAGCGGCTGGCGAAGGTGGAGGAGCTGCTGGCGGCCGGCACGGCCACGCCCGCCGCGCGCGACGAGCGGGTGCGCGGGCGGCTGGACGTGCTGGCCCGCATGCACGGGTGCGCGGCCAACGCGCTCAAGGCCTGCTGCGAAAAGGAGGGACGGTGAGGGCGCCAGCGGCGCGGTCGCCGCGCTGGCTGCTGGTGGTGGGGGCGCCGCCCGCCGGGGTCACCCCGACGCGGCTGCGCGACGCGGTGCGGGCGGGGATCGCCGCCCGGTGCACGGCCCCGGACGGGGAGCCGGACGACCATGGAATCGATGGGCGGGGGACCGCCCTGGAGGAACGATGAATCGACTGGGATGGACGCTCGCCGCGGCGCTGGCCGCCGCTCCCGCCGCGCTGGCGGCGCAGGAGCCGGCCGTTTCCGCCGCGGCGGCGCGGGGCGACACGGTGCCGCTCTCGCTGCAGGCCGCGGTGAGCCGCGCCCTGGGGGAGAGCGAAGAGGTGCGCCTGGCGCGCAGCCAGGTGCAGCTCGCGGAAACGCAGGTGCGCGAGGCGCGGGCCGGCGTGTTTCCGCAGGTGAGCGCGAACGTGGGGTACACCCGCACCTTCGCGAGCTCGTTCGGCGGGGGCGGGGGGTTCACGCTCCCCGACTCGCTGCGGTTCTCGCCGGACAGCACGGCGCCGCTGGAGGAGCGCGTGCGCTACCTGGAGGAGAACGCGCCGCTGGCGGGGCTGGGCGGGCTGGGCTCGCTGTTCGGCGACCTGCCGTTCGGCCAGGCCAACGCGTACCAGGCCACCCTCAGCGGCTCGCAGCTGCTGTACAGCGGCGGCCGCACGGGCGCGGCGCTGGCCATTGCCCGCGAGTACCGCCAGGTGGCGCAGCTGGGGCTGCAGGAGCAGACGGCGGAGATCGAGCTGCAGGTGCGCACGGCGTACGTCAACGCCCTGCTGGCGCAGGAGCTCGCCGCCAGCGCGCAGCAGGCGCTGGAGCAGGCGGAGGCCTTTCTTCAGCAGGAGCGGCTGCGCCTTTCCGCCGGCCGCGCCAGCGAGCTGGAGGTGCTGCGCGCCGAGGTTTCCCGCGACAACCTGCGGCCGCAGCTGGTGCAGGCGCAGAACGCGGCGGAGCTCTCGCTGCTGAACCTCAAGCGGCTGGTGGACATCCCCCTGGACGCGCCCGTCGCCCTCACCACGCCCCTGGACGTGCCGTCGGCGGAGGCGCTGGCCCGGCCGGTGCTGGCGGCGGAGGCCGTCTCGCGGCGCGCGGCCGTGGCGCAGGCGGAGCGGCAGGTGACCATCGCGGAGCAGAACATCCGCATCGCCCGCGGCGCCTTTCTGCCCAGCGTGTCGCTGTCCATGAACTACGGCAGGCTCCTGTATCCCTCCAGCCCCACCGACCTTTCGGGCGACTGGAGGACGGACTGGACGGCGGGGCTCAACGTGTCGATTCCGCTGCTGAGCGGCGGGCAGCGCGCGGCGCAGCTGCAGCGGGCCCGCGTGCAGGCCGAGCAGGCGCGGCTGCAGCTTTCGCAGCTGCGCGAGGGGGTGCAGGTGCAGTACGAGCAGGCGGCCGGCGAGCGCGAGCGCGCGCGGACGGCCATCGCCGCCCGGCAGACGACGGTGCAGGCGGCGCAGCGGGTGTACGACCTCACGGTGCTGCGCTACAACCAGGGGCTCGCCACGCAGCTGGAGGTGAGCCAGGCGCGGCTGGAGCTGCTGCAGGCGCGCACCAACCTGGCGCAGGCGGTGGCGGACTTTCTGAACGCCGACGCCGGCGTGCTGCGCGCCGTCGGCGGCTCCACGGCGCTGGACGGCATTGCGGCGGATGACATCCAGCCGCTGGACACCACCCCGTCCATCCCGGCCCCCGCGACGGTGCCCGTGCCGGCACCCGCGCCGGCGCCGGCCACGACCACGCCCTGAACGATAGACGGAGAACGGAGACGATGAACGGATACATCAACCCGCGCCGCTCCCTGGTGGCGGCCGCCGCCCTGCTGCTGCTGGGCGCCGCCGCCTGCGGCGGGGGGGAGGGCGCGGGCGAGGCGGAGGCGGCGGAAAAGGCGCCGGAGAACGTGACGGTCCTGGGCGCCGGCGACGTGGCCACGGTGGAGACGTCGCAGCTGGCGGCGGGGGTGGCCCTGACCGGCAGCCTGGAGCCCTACCGCGTGGCGGAGGTCAAGGCGCAGGTAGGCGGCGTGCTGCGCGGCCTGTCGGTGGACCGCGGCAGCGCGGTGCGCGCCGGGCAGGTGCTGGCCCGCATCGAGGCGCAGGGGATCCAGAGCCAGGCGGCCGGCGCCCGCAGCGGCGTGGCGGCGGCCCAGGCGCAGGTCTCCCTGGCCCAGCGGCAGCTGGAGAGCGCCCGCACGCTCTACCAGGCCGGGGCCATGAGCGAGCTGGACTTTCGCGCCGCCGAGGCGCAGTTCCAGGCCGCCCAGGCCCAGCTGGCCGCCGCGCGGTCCAACGCGACCGGCGCGTCGGAGCAGGCGGGGCGCACGGCCGTTACCGCGCCCTTCGGCGGGCGGGTGAGCGACCGCGTGGCCAACGAGGGCGAGGCGGTGAACCCGGGGCAGACCATTCTGACCGTGGTGAACTCCGACTTCCTGGAGCTGCGCGGCCAGGTGCCGGTGGACCAGGCCAACCTGGTGCGCCCCGGCCAGCCGGCGGAGTTCACCCTGACGGCCTTTCCCGGGCGCACCTTCAGCGGCACCGTGGCGCGGATCGATCCCGTGGCCGACGCGGGGACGCGGCAGGTGGGGGTCACCCTGCGCCTGCGCAACACGGGCGAGCTGATCGCGGGGATGTTCGCCAGCGGGCGCGTGGTGACGGGCGGCGACCGGCAGGCGCTGGTCGTTCCCATGGCGGCGGTCCGCGGCCAGGGCGCCGACCAGCACGTGCTGGTGGTGGACGGCGACTCCGTCGTGCGCCGCCCCGTGACGCCGGGCCCGCGCGACGACGCGCGCGGCGTGGTGTCCATCGAGAGCGGGCTTACGGGCGGCGAGCGGGTGATCGTGTCCCCGGGCAGCGTGCCCGCGGGGTCCAAGGTGCGGGTGCAGGCGGCGGCCGCCCCGGCCCCGGCGCCTGCCGCCGCGCCGGCGAAGGAGGAGTGAGATGGCGGAGATCAACGTGCAGCCTCCGGAGGGGGGCTCCGAAGAAGAGAGCCGCAGGGCGCCGGGCGGCGGGCTGAGCGGGGTGGCCATTCGCCGTCCCGTGTTCACGGCGATGATGATGTTCGGCCTGATCGTGCTGGGCATCTTCGGCTTTCGCCGGCTTCCCATCGACGAGTTTCCGGACGTGGACATCCCCGTGGTGGCGGTGCAGACCGTCTACCCGGGCGCGTCTCCCGAGACCATCGAGCGCGAGGTGACGCGGCGGCTGGAGGAGGCGTTCAACACCGTCGAGGGCGTGGACCGCATCACCAGCAACTCGCTGGAAGGCGTCTCCTCCATCGTCGTGGAGTTCGACCTGGGGCGTGACGGCGACCTGGCGGCGCAGGACATCCGCGCCCGCATCGACCAGGTGCGCCGCGACCTGCCCACGGACATCGAGGCGCCGGTGGTGCAGAAGTTCGACCCCTCGGCGCAGCCCATCCTTTCCCTGGCGCTTTCGTCGGGAACGCTGACGGTGCCGGAGCTGACCACGCTGGCGGACGAGACCCTCCGCCGCCGGCTGGAGAGCGTGAGCGGCGTGGGCCAGGTGCAGATCGCCGGCGGGCTGGAGCGCGAGATCCGCGTGAACCTGCTCCCGGAGCGGATGCGGGCGGTCGGCGTCAGCGCGCAGGAGATCATGGGCGCGCTGCAGCGGCAGAACCTGGAGGTGCCCGCGGGCCGCGTGGAGCGGGGCACGGGCGAGCAGCTGGTGCGCGTCACCGGCCGCATTACCGACCCCGCGCAGTTCAACGACGTCATCGTCGCCACCCGCGGGGGAATGACGGTGCGGCTGCGCGACGTGGCGCGGGTGGAGGATGCCACCGAGGAGGAGCGCTCCATCGCCATGGTGGACGACCGCCGCGCCGTGTCGCTGGACGTGCTGAAGGTGTCCGGCGCCAACACGGTGGAGGTGGCGGACGGGGTCAAGGAGGCGATGGCCCGCCTGGAGGGCGAGCTGCCGCAGGGCGCGCAGCTCACCATGGTGCGCGACAACTCCATCACCATCCGCCAGTCCGTGGACGACGTGATCCACGAGCTGATCCTGGGCGCCATCCTCACGGTGATCGTGGTGATGCTCTTCCTGAACGACTGGAAGGCCACCGCCATCACCTCGCTGGCGCTGCCGGTGTCGGTGATCTCGGCGTTCATGCTGATGGACGCGCTGGGCTTTACGCTCAACGTGCTCACGCTGATGGGCCTGTCGCTCTCCATCGGCATTCTGGTGGACGACGCCATCGTGGTGATCGAGAACATCGTCCGGCATCGAGAGCACGGAGAGGGCTACTTTACGGCCGCGCGGCGGGGGACGAGCGAGATCTTTCTCGCGGTGATGGCGACCACGCTGTCCATCGTGGCGGTGTTCGTCCCCGTGGCGTTCATGGGCGGCATCATCGGCCGGTTCTTCTACCAGTTCGGCATGACGGTGGCGTTCGCGGTGCTGGTGTCGCTGTTCGTCTCCTTCACCCTCACGCCCATGCTCTCCGCGTGGTGGGGCGTGGACCCGCACGACCCCTCGGCCGGCGGCGGCAACCCGGTCTCGCGCGTGATCGCGGGGTTCAACCGCTGGTTCGACCGCAACGCGGACCGCTACCGCGGCGTCATCCGCTGGTCGCTGCGGCACCGCGTCGCCACCATGCTCATCGCGGCGGGCGCGTTCTTCGGCACGTTCATGCTCTTTCCGCTCATCGGCGGCGGCTTCATGCCGGAGCAGGACCAGAGCGCGTTCAACGTGAGCTTCGAGACGCCGGAGGGCTCGTCGCTGGCGTACAGCGCGCAGAAGGCGGACGAGATCACCGCCGCGCTGCGCTCGCTTCCCGGCGTGGACTTCACCTACACCACGGTGGGCGCGGGCGTGACGGGAACGGTGACGGCGGGGAACATCTACGTGGACCTGGTGCCGTCGTCGGAGCGCGAGAAGTCGCAGCAGGAGCTGATGGTGGACGCGCGCACGAAGCTGTCGTCGCTCTTCGGGGCCACCATCGTGGTGGGCGAGGCGGGCGGCCTGGGCGGCCCGCAGCAGCCGCTGCAGGTGAACCTGCGCGGGCCCGACGTGCGGCAGCTGGTGGCGCTCTCCGAGCAGGTGGCGGAGCGCATGCGCGCCATCCCGGGGATCGCCGACGTGCAGACCTCCCTGGGCGCGCCACGTCCGGAGTACCGCATCGAGGTGAACCGCGACCTGGCCAACCAGCTGGGGCTGGACGTGGGCCAGGTGTCCGGCACCGTCCGCCCCCTGCTGGCGGGGCAGACGGCCACCACCTGGCAGGACCCCAGGGGCGAGGAGCGTGACGTGGTGGTGCAGGTGGCGCGCGAGCAGCGCACCAGCCTGGAGAGCATCACCTCGCTTCCCATTGCCACGCCTTCGGGCGCGACCGTGCCGCTGGGGCAGGTGGCGCGGGTGGCGGAGGGCGTGGCGCCGGCGCAGATCGACCGGCAGGACCTGGAGCGGGTGGGCACGGTGGGCGCCAGCGTGACGCCGGAGATCAGCATCTCCGAGGCGTCCACGGCCATCACCCGGGCCCTCGCCGACATGAAGCTGCCGGCCGGCTACTCGGTCACGCTGGGCGGCGAGACGGAGCAGCTGCAGGAGACGATGGGGTACGTGCTGGAGTCCATCCTTCTGGCGGTGATCCTGATCTTCCTGATCCTGGCCAGCCAGTTCGAGAGCTTTACGCAGCCGTTCGCCATCATGCTCTCGCTGCCGCTGTCGCTGATCGGCGTGCTGCTGGCGCTGCTGCTGACGGACGACACGCTCAACATGATGAGCATGATCGGCGTGATCATGCTGATGGGTCTCGTAACGAAGAACGCCATTCTGCTCGTGGACAACGCCAACGAGCGAAGGCAGGCGGGCACCGAGCGGACGGCGGCGCTCATCGAGGCCGGGCGCGTGCGCCTGCGCCCCATCGTGATGACGACGATGGCGATGATCTTCGGCATGCTTCCCATTGCCATCGGCATGGGCGAGGGCGGAGGGTTCCGGGCGCCGATGGCCCGCGCGGTGATCGGCGGCCTGATCACCTCCACCCTGCTCACCCTGGTGGTGGTGCCCGTGGCGTACACCTACTTCGACGACTTTGGCGGATGGGTGGCGCGCGGCTTCAAGCGCAAGCCGAAGGAGGCAAAGGCCGCGGCGAAGGAGCCGGTGCGCGGCGGCGGCCTGAGCCCCGAGCCCACGTACGGGGACTGACCGGTTCGGGTGATGGATGATGGACGCGAAGCGCCCTGCCGGGTCTGCCGGCGGGGCGCTCTGCATCCATCCAACCCGTCAGTCGCCGTACGTCGGCTCGGGGTTCAGGCCACCGCCGCGCACCGGCTCCTTCGCCGGGGCCTTGGCCTCCCTGGGCTTGCGCTTGAAGCCGCGCGACACCCATCCGCCAAAGTCGTCGAAGTAGGTGTACGCCACCGGCACCACCACCAGCGTGAGCAGCGTGGAGGTGATCAGGCCGCCGATCACCGCGCGGGCCATCGGTGCCCGGAACCCTCCGCCCTCGCCCATGCCGATGGCGATGGGAAGCATGCCGAAGATCATCGCCATCGTCGTCATCACGATGGGGCGCAGGCGCACGCGCCCGGCCTCGATGAGCGCCGCCGTCCGCTCGGTGCCCGCCTGCCTT
>DATABT010000238.1:0-3672 GCA_036259455.1 Longimicrobium sp.
GTCAGCGTCGCCAGCGTGGCCTCCGGGCCGGCCAGGCGGCGGCCGAACGGGTGGCCTTCCGGAAAGCTGTAGGAGGTGATCAGCTCGTCCGCCAGCGACGACGGGTCCGCGCGGCGCTGCACCAGCGCGGCGAGGCGCTCGTCGCGGATGCGCTCCACCTCGTGCTGCGGAAACGCGGGGTGCATGACCAGGTCCGCCAGGATGCGCATTCCCGCCTCCAGCCGCGAGGTGAGCGCGGTAAAGCCGGCGAGCGACGAATCCCACGAGATCCCCGTCTCCAGCGCGAGGCCCAGCGCGTCCACCGCCTCGGCGATCTGCGTCGCGTCCCGCTCGCCCGCGCCGCTCTCCAGCAGCCCGGCGGTCAGCGACGCCAGGCCGCCGCGCTCCTCCGGCTCGCTAAGCCCGCCGGAGGGGAGCAACAGGTCCAGCGTGGCGATGGGAAAAGCGTGGTTTTCCGCGACGATCACCTCGAGCCCGTTGTGCAGCGTGCGGCGATGGACGTCCGGAAAGTGGAAGGGTCGCAGGGGCCCGGGCGCGGGCGGACGCGAGCGGTCCAGCACGGCCTCCGTCATGCCGCCTCCGCGGCCGGGGCCGCCGTCCGCGGCACGTACGTCAGCACCACGCGGTTGTCCGCGGACAGGTGCTCCGCCACGAAGCGGCGCACGTCCTCCGCGGTGACGGCGCGGTAGCGGTCCATCTCCGTGTTGATCAACTCCGGCTCGTCGAAGTACGTCGTGAGCATCGAAAGCTGGTCCGCGCGCTCGCTCACCTTCTGCAGCTCCATCACCCGCCGCGCCTCCACGCTCACCAGCGCGCGCTCCATCTCGTCCGCGCCGGGCATCTCCTCCGCCAGCCGCTGCAGCTCCTGCAGCAGCGCGGCCTCCACGGGCGCGGGATGGTGCCCGGGCGGCACGTTGCCGCGCAGGATGAGCATGGCCGCGCCGGTGACGATGGGGAGCACGAAGGCGGCGATCGCCCGCGCCACGCGCCGCTCGCGCACCAGCGCGCGGTACAGGCGCGCGGACTTGCCGCCCGCCAGCAGCTCCGTCACGATGTCGCCCACGTAGTAGTCCCGCGTGCCGTACGGCGGAATGCGGTACGCCACGTAGACGCGCGGCACGGCGACCGCGGAGTGCACCGTCTCGCGCACTTCGCCGCCCAGGTGCAGCGGGTCCAGCGCGGGCGTCCCCGGCAGCGGGGGCACGCCCGGCCCGCGGGGAATGAGGCCGAAGTAGCGGTCGACCAGCCGCCGCGCCTGGTCGCGCTCGAAGTCGCCGCACAGGGTGAGGACGGCGTTGTCGGGCGCGTAGAAGGTGCGGAAGAAGTCGCGCACGTCATCCAGCGTGGTCGCGTCCAGGTCGTCCATGCTGCCGATGACGGAGTGGTGGTACGGGTGGCCGGCCGGAAAGAGCAGCCGCTGCACCCGCTCGTCCCAGTCGCCGTAGGGTGCGTTGTCCACGCGCTGGCGGCGTTCGTTCTTCACCACCTCGCGCTGGTTGTCGAATTTCTCCTGCGTGAGCGCGGGGAGAAAGAAGCCCAGGCGGTCGCTCTCCAGCCAGAGCCCCAGTTCCAGGTGGCTGGCGGGAAGGGTGGCGTAGTAGTTGGTGCGGTCAAGCCAGGTGCTGGCGTTGATGCTGCCGCCTGCGCGCTCCACCAGCGCGACGTGCTGCGTGTCGGGGACGTTCTGCGACCCCTGGAACATCATGTGCTCGAAGAGGTGGGCCAGCCCGGTGCGCCCGGGCACCTCGTTGCGGCTCCCCACGTTGTACCACAGGTTCAGCGACACCACGGGGAGCGAGTGGTCCTGCGAGAGCACCACGCGCAGGCCGTTGTCCAGCGTATATCGTTCGATCGGGATCTGCATCCGGTCCGCGTCCTCGGGTTTCGGCTTCGTCCGGTGGATCTGGTGCTTCGGTGGTCTCGTTCGATACGGCCCGGCGATTTCTGCCGACGGGGCACGGGCCCGCGAGGGTGCGGGAGCGGGGGTGAACCCGCGCCCTGGCCCGGCGAGGTTCCGTCACGGTCGGGTTGCGCCGGACGTCTTCCCCTTTCCCCCGTGCAGGTTGCGAGCGAAGGCCAACCCTCCCGGCGGCCCAGGCACCACACCCAACCACCGCTCCGGACCTCTGCCCGTCTATCTCCCCTCCCGCGCAGTTTGCGGGAGGGGGGTGGACGAGCCCTGGCGAGGGCCGGGGAGGGCTCCGTCCTACAGGGCCTGCAGCAGCGCCAGGGGCAGGCTGAAGCTCTCGCGGATCAGGTGCCTGCGCTCCTCCTCGCGGTTGCGCGAGATGGGGCTGGTGCGCGTGGGCGACGTGTATCCCTCGATCCCCACGCGCCTGGCCAGCAGCTTCAGGCGCAGCATGTGGAACGGATCGCTCACCAGGACGGCCGTGTTCATGTTCCGCGCGCTCATCAGCCGCGAGACGGTGCGCATGGATTCCAGCGTCGTCATCCCCCCGCGCTCGGTGAGGATAGCCGCCGCGGGCACGCCCTGCCGGACGGCGTAGCGCCGGCTCACCACGGCCTCGCTGACCGTGTCGCCGGGGGCCTGGCCGCCGGTCATGATGATGACGGGCGCGATGCCGCGCTCGTAGAGGCGCACGGCATGGTCCAGCCGCGCCTTGAGCACGGGCGACGGGCGGCCATCGTACTGGGCGGCGCCCAGGACGACGATGGCGTCGGACTTCCGCGCCTCGTTGCGGCGCCCCCACAGGTGGATGGAGGCGATGGAGAGCGCCCAGCACGCCACCAGGAACAGCCCCAGCTTCACCAGCCCGCGGACCATGCGCACGGGGAGCGGAGCCCGGCCACGCCGCGCGCGCGCCTCCGCGCGGGAGGGCGGCGGGGCGTCCGGCGGAGGCGCGCGGAACGGCGCTCCGTCGCCCGCGGGCGGCGGAGGGCCGGCGAGCGTCTCGTCGCCTTCGGAGGGAGGGCGCGGGGCGGTCACGCGCGCTGCAGCAGCCGCTCGCGCAGGAGCGAGGGGCCCAGGTCCTGGCGCAGGAACTCCTCCGCCGATTCCGCCCCCGCCTCCACGCGGTCTTCCACCTCGGCGATCAGCTCGCGGTCGCTGCTGTCCGCCGCCTGGCCGGCGCGGGCCAGCGCCTCCCACGCGGGGTCCTGCCACCCCTCCGCCGCCATCGCCAGCGCCGCGATCAGCTGCACCTCCACGTCCTCCTCCCGCTCCTGCGCCGCCTGGTGAAGCTGCTCCGCGCCCTCCTCGCCCCGGCCCGCATCCACCAGCGCCAGCCCGAACACGCCGCGCAGCCAGGCGTCGCCCGGCACGCGCGAAAGCGCCTCCTCCAGCGCATCCAGTCCCTCGTCCGTCCGCCGCGCCAGCAGCAGCGCCATTCCCAGTTCCGCGTGCACGGAGCCGTCCTCCGGCGCCAGGTCGCGCGCCGCAGTGAGCTCGGCGATGGCGTCCTCGAACAGCCCTTCGCGCGCCAGGTACGCGCCGTACGCCGCCCGCGCGAACGGAAAGCCGGGCGCGGTGAGCGCGGCCAGGCGCATGGCGCGCTCGGCCTCGGGGTCGTCCAGGGCGGCCAGTGCGCTCCGCGCCGAGGCGAGGACGAACGGGTCCTGCGGCTCCATGCCAAGTGCGCGGCGGAACATCTCGAACGCCTCGCCCTCCTCGCCCACTCGCTGCGCGGCCAGGCCGGTCCACGTCAGCAGCAG
>DATABT010000239.1:0-1698 GCA_036259455.1 Longimicrobium sp.
TTCCACCCCCATCACTCCATCACTCCATCACTCCATCACTCCATCACTCCATCACTCCATCACTCCATCACTCCATCACCCCATCACCTTCTTCGTCCGCGCGAGGGCCAGCGTGCTAACCACGATCAGCGCGGCGCCGGCGAGCGTGCCCCAGTCCGGCACCTCGTGAAAGAAGAGGATCCCCCACGTGCCGGCGAACACGATCTGCAGGTACCCGGTGGCGGTGGCGCGGCCGGCGCGCTCCAGGCGCAGGCCGTTGGTGATTGCGATCTGCCCCAGCTGCGTGGCCACGCCGATCCCCAGCAGCACCAGCCACTCCGCGGGCGTGGGCCACAGCGCGCCCGGCAGCGCCGTCGGCAGCGCGGCGAAGATGGAGATCAGCGAGAAGTAGAAGACGATCACCGACGGGTGCTCCGTTGCGCCCAGCTTGCGCACGGTGACGTACGCCATGGCGCTGCACGCCGCGCCGAACAGCCCGATCCCCACCGTCACCGGATCCAGCACGGTGCCGCCGCCGAAGAGGAACGAGGGCCGCATCATCACCAGCACGCCGGCCATGCTCACCACCACGCTCAGCACCTCGCGCCGCCGCAGCCGCTCGCCCAGCAACGGCACGGCCAGCACGCCCGCCCACACGGGATTGGTGTACTGGATGACGGTGGCGTCGGCCAGCGGCAGGTTGACGATGGAGTGGTAGAACGCCGAGAGCGCCATGAAGCCGAAGACGCCTCGCACCGTCAGCAGCCTGCGTTTGCCCGGCGTGCCCCAGGGGCTGACGCCGGCGTGGCGCACGGCCCAGGCGCTCAGGATGAAGGTGATGATGGCGCGGATCATCACCATCTCCTGCCCGGGAAGGCGCTGGCCGCCCACCTTCACCAGCAGGCTCATGATGCTGAAGAAGAACGCGCCCGCCGCCATGTACCGCATTCCCAGCGGAAAGCGCGACGCACGGCGTGGTTCGTCGTCCTCCGTCTGGATGCCCGCTACCTCGCCCGAAAGCTCGGGCGTAGCCTCGACCGCCTCGTCCGCGCGGCCGCGCCTGTCCTGTTCCGGCACGTTCCTCGATTCGTGCGTGTGCATCTTGCGATCGCGCCCGAATCTACTCTCCGGCGCAAGCCCGCCTCGCGCATCCGCCGGGCTCGCAGAGGTGGTGTACGACCGACGACCTGGAGGATTGGATGGATGAGATCCGCGCGAAGCCCGTGGAGCGCCTGCCGGACCTGCGGCTGCCATCCGCGTCCGGCGGCGACCCGGTCCCGCTGGTGTCGCCCGGCGGACGCCTGGTGCCGATCGTCTTCGCCGCGCACGACGGGGATTGCGAGGAATGCCGGGGCTACGCGCGGTCAATCGCCGCGGCGGACGCGGAACTGCGGGAGTGGGATGGGCGCGCGATGATCGTCGTCCCCGGCGCCGCGGAGGATGCGGCGCGGTTCACGGACGGCGTCGCGCTCCCCGTGCTCGCGGACCCGGAGCGGAAGCTGTGGACGCGGATGGGGATGGAGGGCGCGGCCCTGATCGTCGCCGACCCGTGGGGCGAGGTGCGGATGCGCCACGTGGCCGGCGCGGCGCATGACCTTCCCTCACCCGCGGAGGTGGTGGACTGGGCGCGATTCGTCGCCATCCAGTGCCCCGAATGCGAGGGCGAGGCCCTGTAGCCGGGCCGCCTCCAAAGAAATCGAAAAGGACGCAGATGCGGGT
>DATABT010000240.1:0-3329 GCA_036259455.1 Longimicrobium sp.
AACCCGTGGCGCCGACTGAGAAATCTACTCGCCCGGGCAGGTGCCGCGCCCCCTCGACGGACCTCGCCCGAATTCCTTTCTATTCAGGGAGGCGCCGCGCCCTAATCTGCTGATACTGGGGACCCTGTCGCCGACCTAAAAACCTTCTCCGCACAAACCAGCGGCCGGCGTCCATGCACGGAAGCCGGCCCTTCGGTTCTTCTGGCAAGGTCCTTCGGTCGGCGCCCTGCGTGCGGTGCGTGGGCAGAGCCTGGCGCGGCGCCTCCCTGAATAGAAAGGTGCCCGGCCCGGCGGAGGGCCCCTCCCAGCTCGTTCCTCGCGGAGAGGGGGAGAACTGCTTTTCATCGCACAAGGTGCGCGCAGCGCCGGATGACTGAGGATGACTGGGGCGCTTGTGGATGCAAAGTAGGAGGACGGATCGGCGTCCTCCCACTTACGCACTCCCGCACTCCTTCTACCCGCCGATCTCCGTCTTCAGCCGCAACAGCGCGTCTTCGGCGACCACCAGCTCGCCGCGGGCTTCGTTCAGCTGCTCCTGCTGCACCTGCACGAAGCGGCGGTAGGGCGCGATGGACTCGTTCACCTTTTCCTGCGAGTCCTGAATGGCGCCGTGCACCTGCCGCGTGAGCGCCTCGTTCAGCCGGGCGCGCACCTCGGCCAGCTTCTTCTGGAACTCGGCCTTGGCCTGTCGGCGGCGCGCGGGGATCACGTACAGCCCGGTCGCCGCCAGCACCGCGGCCAGCGTGATGCCGGTGATGTCGGCGGCGGCGCCGGTCATCAGCGCCGCGATGCCGACACCCAGCCCCACGCCGGCGCCCGCCAGCACGGTGACGCCGGACGCGCCGCGCACCTCTTCCGCCAGCCGCCGCGCCTCCGCCTCGCGGTTGAAGCTGCCCACGGCCTCGCCCGCCGCGCGGCCGATGGAATCCAGCAGCGCCTGGCGGTTGTAGTTGAAGCCGCGCCCCACCTCGCCGATCATTCCCTCGCGGTGGCGGTGGATCTGGCGGCGCTCGATGTAGGCGCTGATGTCCTGCCACAGCTTGAGGTTGCGCTCCACGATCCAGTCGATCACCCGCCCCACCTCTTCGTCGATCAGCCTGGGCGTGTCGCCCACGACCACGCGCTCGAAGTCGCGGCGCACCTGCTCGCCGTTCATCAGCTCGCGGATCTTGCCGAAGCGGATGGTCTCGTCGAAGAAGTTCAGGCCCCGCACCTCCATCTCGTTCAGCAGCGCCTCCAGCCGGCCCAGGCGCGGGCCGAAGTCCTTCAGCATCTCCTGGTGGAACGCGGCCAGCTGCTGGTCGATGTTCTGCAGCGTGGACACGTCCTCGGCCAGCAGCTTGAGCCGCTCGAACGCCGTCTCCTTGTACCTGGCGGCCAGGCGCAGCCCCACGTTGAGCGGGTTGAGCAGCTTGAGGCGGATGCGCTCCTGCTGGTCAAGCGTGTTGAGCAGGTAGTCTTCCACCTGCAGGAACCCGCTGCGCGCCCACGCCGCCTCGTCGTTGCTGACGCGGGCCTGCATGGCGTTCTTTGACGTGACGGGGAAGACGATCGGCTCCTCGCCCAGCAGCGCCGTGCCGTTCTCCGCCACGAAGCGCAGCACCTGCTCGCGTTCGGACGCATCGCCCAGGATGTCGATCTTGTTGACGATGAAGACGATCTTTTTGCCCCAGGCGCGAATCTGCTCCAGGAAGGTGCGCTCGCTCTCCGTGAACGGCCGGTCCGCGGAGGTGACGAAGAGGACCAGGTCGGAGCGCGGCACGTAGTCGCGAGTGAGCTCCTCGTGCTCGCGCAGCACGGCGTTGGTGCCCGGCGTGTCGACGATGTTGATGTCGCGCAGCAGGGGCGCGGGGTGGGTGCGCTCCAGCAGGTAGGCCTCCACCAGCTGGTCCGTCACCTGCTCGCCCCACTTGAGGACGTTGATGCGATCGGTGGTGGGGGTTACGCCCTCCGGCAGCACCCGCTCGCCCAGCAGCGCGTTGATGAAGCTGCTCTTGCCGCTGTTGAACTCGCCGGCGATGACCAGCAGAAAGAGCCCGCTCAGCTGCTCGCGCGCCTGGTTGAAGTGCCGCAGGTCGTCGGGGTCCACGTCCGGGCCAAAGCGCTCCAGCGCGGCGCCCAGCCGGTCCAGCAGCTCGCGCTCCCGGGCGCGCAGCTCGGCCTCGCGTTCGCCCAGGATGCGGTTGCGCCGCAGCAGCTTGCCGATGACCATCCCCGTCCCCCCGTCTGCGTCCCAGGATGCCGCCCCGGCGCCCGCCGGAGCACGCCGCAATCTTTCGCAAACGCGGGGCCGCGCAAGGGTGGCGCGGCCCGGCGTGCGTCACGAAGCGGTTGGGATGGACATTGATGGACCGATGATCCTTCACCCGCGCGTCGACCCGGCCATGCGAATCCGCCGCCTGCTGCTCCTGTTTTCAGCCCTGCTCGCGCCCTCCGCCTGCGACGGCGGGACGCTCACCGGCCCGGAGCCCATCCACGGCCGATGGGCGGCGGAAACCCGGGTGTCCCTGCCGAACCTGGACATCGACCGGGCGGAGCACCGCTACGAGTTCCGCCCCGACGGAAATTAGGCGTCCACCATGGTCGGCCTTCAGCAGGTGGGGGCCGTGTGGCGCGTGGTGTACGTGGGCGAATCGACGGGCGAGTACCGCCTGGAATTTGGCGGCGTGGCGGTGAACACGGTGACGCGGCGATGGCGCACGGCGGAGATGCTCAAGTGGCAGGACGAACGGGTGGTGGACGACGACGTGTTCAGCCTGCCCACGCCATACACGGTGGACGGCAACCGGCTGATCATGCACTACGGCCCCACGACGGGCGAGCATGGCGAGCCCATCCCCGCCGAGGACAGGGTCTACACCCGCCGCTGACGCCGGGCGATCGAGAAGATGGCGGCCTGATCTGGTAGGCGGGTGTCGTCAAACCCAGGATATCGGCGCTGTGGCACCCTGATACCATGAAGTCCCCCGCCCCCACGCCGCGGCTGTCATTTCGAAGGAGGCGCCCGCGTGATCGCTGCCGCTGCAGGAATCCATGGCGCCGACTGCGAAATCTACTTACCCGTGCTGGTGACCCGTTTTCTCGCTCCGCGCTCGCCCAGAATCCCTTTTCCATTCAGCGAGCGCTGCGCGCACCCTGGCCGCGGCTGTCATTTCGAAGGAGGCGCCCGCGTGATCGCTGCCGGAGCAGGAACCCATGGCGCCGACTGAGAAATCTACTCACCCGTGCTGGTGACCCGTTTTCTCGCTCCGCGCTCGCCCAGAATCCTTTTTCCATTCAGCGAGCGCTGCGCGCACCCTGGTACCGATGAAAGTCGATCACGCGAGCGC
>DATABT010000241.1:0-10867 GCA_036259455.1 Longimicrobium sp.
GCGTGCGGCATGGTCCCCACGCCGCGCTGGCCCCACCACGCGCCCGCCGCGTCGCTGGACACGGACGCCGCGCCGCCCACCTGCGCCGCGTAGCCGTCCGGCGTCTGCACGCGCCAGTCGTCATGCCGCGGCGCCATGAAGATGACGGGCTTGCCGCGCGCCGCGTCCACCACCGTGCGCGTGTTGCTGGCGACCAGGCTGCGGCGCGCCAGCACGCCCAGCAGCGGCGTCTCCAGGTGCGCGAAGCCGGCGTAGCGCCCGGTGACGTGCATCACCGGCTCCCAGTCGTCCTCGCCGCCGGCGTTGATGGAATCGCCCTCCAGCAGCGCCTGCACACGCAGGTCCTCGTAGCTGAAGCCGGGCGCCAGCTGGGTCTGCAGCAGGCGGATGGCCTCGTACACGCCCGCCAGCACGCCGCGCCGCTTGGCGAACACCTGCATGGTGACCACGGGGTCGCGCCCCGCGTGCCGCAGCGTGTTGGCCGTGCGCACGAAGTAGCGGTCCGAGAGCCACCCCGTCTTCATCCGCGGATCGAACTGAAAGATCTCGCACGGATAGCCGCGCAGCCCCCGGTGCAGCGCCTGGCTGCGCTGCGCCGGATCGGTGGGTGTGCCGTTCATAGGGAATAGGGAATAGGGAACAGGGAATAGGGAATAGCCTGCGAGAGCACAGGTCATCGCCCACTCACGCACTTCCGCACTCACGCACTCTGCTCCGGCGCAAGGTGCAGCCAGGGAAAGCGGATGGAGGTGTCCAGGCGCGCCCGCACCGCGTCGGGAAGAAAGGCGTAGATCTCCGGCGCCACGCCGGGGCCCTTGCCCTCGCGCGGGCGGCGCTTGCCCGTGCGCGCCACGATGCGGGGCGCGCGCGATTTGCCGTGCTCCGCCGGCGCCACCGCGCGGCGAAAGTTCGACCGGTGCAGCGGCCGCCCGGCGATGGACTCGCACGCCGCCTGGAGCTCGTCCAGCGTCGCCTGCGGCCCGGTGAGGGCCTGCAGCGCGGCGGGCGTGTACTTGATCTTTCCGCGCACCCGGCCCAGCGCGTCCGCCAGCATCTGCCGGTGGTCGAAGGCCATCTCCCGCCCGAACAGCGCGTCCTCCGCCCGCGCGTCCGCCCTCCCCCACCGGTCGCGCCGCGCCTCGGGAACCAGCCGCGCCTCCATCAGCAGCGCCCACCGCTCCGCCGTACGCTCCTCGTTCCACTCCGCCAGGCCAAACAGGTCGCGCACCCGCTCCACCCCGTCCGGCGCAGTGTGCGCCCAGCCGTCCAGCACCCCGGCCACGCGCGCGAGCCGCGCCTGGCGTCCCTCGTCGCGCAGGTCCTCCCACGGCAGGTAGTCGTACACGTCCGCCCAGTGCGCGCGCGCGGCGTCGTCCGCGGCCGTGGGCGCCGCGGCGCCGTGCGGGTCGCGGGTGAGCATCAGGTACGCCGCCGTGGTCACGCGCGCGCCGCGGGGAATCCACTCGCCGGATTCGTCGCGATGGCCGGCGAACTGGCGCGGGTCGCGGCCGTTGCGGCTGTAGCTGCCCAGCGCCTCCACGAACTCCGGCGCGGAGACGCCCGTCTCCTCGCACAGCTCGCGGACCGCCGTCACGCGCGTGTCGGCGTCCGTCCAGTCCATGAAGCCGCCCGGCCACGCGTCCAGCCCTCCGAACGGGTCCTTGGCGCGCTCCATCAGCAGCGCGCGCAGGGTGCACTCGCCGCCGCAGTCCAGCGCCAGCGCCACCGCGTCGCCGGTGACGGCCTGGCGCGGATAGTCGCCCGCGTTGTACCGCACCGCCCAGTCCGGCACCGGCTCGCCGGCGGGAATGACGATCTCTTCGCTCACGGCCCTGTGCTCGGGGGATGGAAGACCGGCCGACGTTCTCGACGCGAGAACTACGCCGCCGTGCAGCGTTCGCGCAAGATGGGTCTCGCACGGAGTCAACGGAGAGAACGGAGTTCCGTTCACCGCATGATGATGGTTGACGCCCCGCCCGGGGCGCACGATGCCGTCCGCGCGGGTTCACCATCAACGGACGCGGACTCGGAGGCGAGGATGGAGGAAGGGATCAGCTTTCGCGAGCTGCTGGCATACACGGACGCGGAAACGGAGCGGTGGCACGCGTGGCTCCGCGACCAGCCGCCGGAGGTATCCGCAGGGCTGGGAGCATGACTGGCTCATGTGCGACGCCGTGCAGGCAATCGACGCCCCGCCGATCACCCCGGGCTGAAGCCCGGGGCTGGAAATGCCATAAGCCCCGCCCTGGGCGCGCTGCGCTTGCCCGGCGGGGCTTCACCTTCATGGGCGCTTCGCGCAAACGCCCGGGGGCGCTCGGACCTCGCCCGCGCGAGCGGTTGAAGCCCCGTTTTGCGAGGAACGAGCAAAGACGGGGCTTATGGCCGTTATCGCCCCGGGTTTCAATCCGGGGTGGCGCGGGGCGAGATCGCGGCCACACCCCGGGTTTCGACCCGTGTGGCGGGGCACAACCACGCGTCGATCGGCCACGGACCCTCACCCCCGCGATCGTGGCGAGGCGACGCAGCCTCCCCCTACGCCACCACGGCCGCGGGTTCCTCCTGCGGGCGGTGCGACGCCGTCCATCCCGGAATGGCGTCGAACACCTTGAGCGCCAGCGGCACCTTGCCGAACGGCGCGCTCACCTGCACCCCCTGGATCATCGGCAGCGCGTCGGCCAGCATCTCCTGCGCAATGCGGGTGCCCTCCTCCGTGCCGCGCTCCTTCCCCTCCGCGCTGGCGATGCGCATGCGGTGCAGCACCGGCTCCGGCACGATCACGCCCGGCACCTCGTTGGCCAGGAACTCCGCGTTGCGCGCCGACACCAGTGGCCAGACCCCCGCGATCACGGGAACGTGGATGCCGTCCCGGTGGATGCGCTCCACGAAGCGCTCCAGCTGCGCCAGGTCGAACACCGGCTGCGTGATGCAGTACTCCGCCCCCGCCTCCACCTTCCAGTAGAAGCGCCGCATCTCGTTCTCAAAGTCCTCCGCCCCCGGATTGACGCCCACGCCGACGACGAACCGCGTCGGCTCGCCCAGCGCGTTGCCGCCGGGGTCCAGCCCCCGGTTCAGCCGCGAGACCAGGTTGGTCAGCCCGATGGCATCGATGTCGAAGACCGCGGTCGCATCGGGATACGGGCCCATCTTGGGCGGATCGCCGGTGATCAGCAGCAGGTTGCGCAGCCCCAGCGCCTGCGCGCCCAGCAGGTCCGACAGCATGCCGAGGAGATTGCGGTCGCGGCAGCAGTAGTGCACCACCGCCTCGATCCCCACGCGCTGCTGGATGAGCACCGCCGTCGCCAGCGCGCCCATGCGCGACTGCGCGCGGGGGCCGTCCGGCACGTTGACGCCGTCCACCCCCGCCGCCTTCAGCAGCCGCACGCCGTCCAGCATGGCATCCGGGTTGGCGCCGCGTGGGGGAACGATCTCCACCGTCGTAAGGAACTCGCCCGCGACCAGCTTGCGCCCCCATTCCGAGCGCGTCTCCAGCGGCGCCGGTTCGCGGGCCGCCGCGCCGCCCGTCTCCGCCGCCTCCACCGTAATGCGCGGCCCGGAGTGCGGCGCCAGCATCCGCACCGCGCCCGCCATGGCCGCCACGTGCTCCGGCGTGGTCCCGCAGCAGCCGCCCACGAAGCGCACGCCCTTGCGGATCATCCGCGCCGCGTAGCTGGCCATGTACTCGGGCGACGCCATGTACATCGTCCGCCCCTCCACCTCGCGCGGCAGGCCGGCGTTGGGCTGCATCGACACCGGCGTCTTCGTGGACCCCAGCAGCCGGTCCGCGGCGTTCAGCATGGCGCTCGGGCCGACGGAGCAGTTGAGGCCCACCACGTCGGCGCCCCACTCCGACAGGCGCTCGGAGATGAGCTGCGCGTCGCTGCCGTACGCCGTGCGGCCGTCCTCCCGGATCACCATCTGCGCCACGATGGGCAGGTCCGACGCGTCGCGCACGCCCAGGATGGCCTGGTGGATCTCCTCCAGGTCGGCGAAGGTTTCCAGGACGAAGAGGTCCACGCCGCCCTCCACCAGCGCCGCCGCCTGCTCGCGGAAGATGCCGCGCGCCTCGTCGCGCGCCGTGGGGCCGTACGGCTCTATGCGCACGCCCAGCGGCCCGATGGCGCCCGCCACGAACGCGCGCTCGCCCGCCGCCTCGCGGGCAATGCGGGCGGCGGCCACGTTGATGTCGCGCAGGCGGTCTTCCAGGCCGTGGCGGGCGAGCTTGGTGCGGCTGGCGCCGTAGGTGTTGGTTTCGATGATCTCCGCGCCCGCCTTTACGTAGGCGCGGTGGACGTCACGCACCAGGTCGGGCTGGGTGAGCGAAAGCTCGTCGTAGCAGCGGTTGATGTAGACGCCGCGGGCGTACAGCATGGTCCCCATGGCCCCGTCGAACAGGTGGGGACGGCCGTCGTCCAGCAGCCGGCGAAAGTCGCGCATCGGTCTCGTTCACAGGTAATCGTCCCCGCGCGTCAGGTGGGGGACCCTTCGTACACCAGCGGCCGCTTGTCGTGGGTGGGCACCACCCACAGCACGCGCCCCTGCCGGTCCAGCCCGATCTCGATGGCCCCGTCGTCGGGGACGCACCCCTGGCCGCGCGGGTACACCCAGCGCCCCACCGTGCCCCGCCGCAGCCGGGTCAGCTCCTCGTCGATGGTGGGCCGCGGCGTGCCCGGCGCGAACTGGTCGGCCAGGTGCGCCAGGTTACTGGGGGCGCAGCGGTGGGGGGGCTGGCCCAGCAGCCCGATGACCGCCGTGGAATCGTCGCCCACCACCAGCTTGGTCGCTCTCCCTTCGCGCTGGCGCCCGCCCAGCAGCAGCGAGCCCGCGACGATGAGCAGGCCGATGGCGATGATGGCAAGGCTCACCATGCGCGACTGCCGCTTGTTGGTGCGCAGCGCCTGGTCTACGCGGGTGTCGTACGCGGTGGCGATGGGCTCCTCCTGCGGTGGGGCCGGGGGCCGGCGGTTGGGAATGTTCCGATGCAAACGGCCGCGTGTCTGCACGTTCCCTGCCGCGAGCGTCCCAATCCCCAGCATCCGCCTGTCCGCAGCGCCCGTCCACGGCTCCCTCCCACACCCCCGGGGGCCCCTCCCCCGGCCCCGCCCCGCTCCCTCCTCGCGGCGAGGGGAAAACCGCATCTCGCTCGGGCGGTTCTGCGCACGAGGGCACGCCCCCACGCGTGGCACTCACCCGTGCCGGATCCGTTGGCGCAGGCCGACATCACGTTGTCGTTGCCGCGGTTTCAATCGCCCCCGTCGCGGGCCCCCGCCACCGTGCGGGAACCCACCGTGCCAACTGCCGAAGAATTGGGAGAGGTCGCGAGCGCGTGGAGCGGGAGGGGGCGCGGCCGGGTCCCGCCACCGGCCTGGACGCCTGAGATCTCTCCCGCACTTCTCACTGCGTCGAGAAGTACTTCGCCGCGGGGTGGTGCACCACCAGCGCCGCCGTGCTCTGCTCCGGGTCCAGCTGGTACCCGGGCGTGAGCCCCACGCCGATCGTCTCCGTGACCGGAAGGATGCGGAACAGCGTCTCGTGCTGCTCGATGTCGGGGCACGCGGGGTATCCCCAGCTGTAGCGCAGCCCGCGCTCGCCGTCCATCCCCAGTTCCTGCCGCACGCGGCGGTTCACGTACTCCGCCGTCCCCTCCGCCGCCTGCACGCTGAACCCGTGCAGAAAGTAGCCTTCGGAGTAGTCGCCGCCCTGGTTGCGGCGCTCGATGAACTCCGCCGCGCGGTCGCCGCTGGTCACCACCTGCAGCGGCAGCACGTCCCGCGGGCCGCTGCCGTTCAGCGGGCGAAAGTAGTCCGCCAGGCACAGTTCCTCGCGGTCCTCCTGCCGCGGGAACGCGAAGCGCCCGATCTCCTTCGTCCGGTCCGCGGGGTCGAAGACGACCACCGCGTCGCCGTCGCGCCCCGCGGGGAAGTAGCCGTAGACCGCTTTCGGCGCCAGCCAGCGTTGCGTGCGCGCCTCAAGCGTGTAGCGCGCCAGCCGCGGCTCGAAGTCCTCGCGAACGATGCGCTCCCACTCCTCGCCCTTGAGGTTGCGCGCGCCCCACTGCATGCGGTACAGCGTGTTGCGGTCGATGCACTCCACGATGTCGTCCACCGGAATGCCCAGCAGCACCTTCCACCCCCAGAACGGCGGCTCGGGCACCTCCGCCGGGGCCACGGCGGGGTTCTCGCGGCTGGCCGGGCGCATGGCGCTGGCGGAGGCCCTGCGCGCCTCGTACTCCGCCTGGCGCCGCAGCATCTCCTCGTTGTGCGCGCGGATGAACGCCTCGCCGTCCTCGGCCACCAGCCGGTCCATCGTGTCCAGCCCCTCGAAGGCGTCCTTGCAGTAGAACATCCCCGCCGGGTACGGCGTCTCCTCCGCCACCAGCGCCGCCGCGCGGACAAAGCTGGGGTTGATGGCCGCGCCGCCGACCAGCAGCGGGTACCTGAGCCCGCGGCGATGGAGCTCCTGCGCCGCCAGGGGCATCTGCTTCGAGGTCGAGACGAGGAGCGCGCTGAGGCCGATGGCGTCCGCGCCGACCTCCTCCGCCTTTTCCAGGATGGTGTTCACGGGCACCTGCTTGCCCAGGTCGAACACCGTGTAGCCGTTGTTGGTGAGAATGGTGTTCACCAGCGACTTGCCGATGTCGTGCACGTCGCCGTACACGGTCGCCAGCACCACCTTCCCCTTGGTCTGCCCCTCGGCCTTCTCGAGATAGTTCTCCAGCCGCGCCACCGCCTTCTTCATCACCTCGGCGGACTGGAGCACGAAGGGGAGGATGAGCTCGCCCGCGCCGAACTTGTCGCCCACCTCCTTCATCGCCGGCAGCAGGACGCCGTTCAGGACGGGGACCGCGCCCAGCTTCTGCACCGCGCGGTCGATCCACTCCTCCACCCCTTCCTTCTTGCGGTGCAGGATCTTCCAGTGCAGCGCCTGCTCCGGCTCCATCCCCTCCGTGGGGTCGCCGGCGGCCTCCACCTCGCCGGCGCGCCCCTCGAAGTGCGCGATGAACGCCGCCAGCGGGTCGTGGTCCTCCGTGCGGCGGTCGAAGATCAGGTCGTCGGCGAGCTTGCGCTCTACCGCGTTGATCTCGAAGTACGGCTTTACGTGCGCGGGGTTGATGATGGCCGTGTCCAGCCCCGCCTCAACGCAGTAGTGCAGGAACACGGAGTTCAGCACCGCGCGCGCGTGCGGGGAGAGGCCGAAGGAGACGTTCGACACTCCCAGCGTGGTCAGCACCCCCGGCAGTTCGCGCTTGATGGCGCGGATCCCCTCGATCGTCTCCACGGCCGACGTGCGGAACTCCTCGTCGCCGGTCGCCAGGGTGAAGGTGAGCGCGTCGAAGATCAGCGCGTCCGGTGCCAGGCCGTACTCGTGCACGGCGATGTCGTGCATCTTGCGCGCGGCTTCCAGCTTGGTTTCGCGCGTCTTGGCCATGCCGCCCAGGTCGCGGTCGATGGTCAGCGCGATGACCGCCGCCCCGTGCGCCGCCACGGCGGGGAGAACCGCGTCGATGCGCTCGCGCCCGTTCTCCAGGTTGATGGAGTTGACGATGGCGCGCCCCGGCGACTGCTCCAGCGCCGTGCGGATGACGTCCGCCTCGGTGCTGTCGATGCACAGCGGCGCCTCCACCCCCTGCGACAGGAGCTTGACCACGGTGCGCATCTGCTGCGCCTCGTCCTGCCGCTCCGTGAGCGCCACGCACACGTCCAGCACGTGCGCGCCGCTCTCCGTCTGCTCGCGCGCGACGTCCAGAATTCCGTCGTAGTCGTCCGCCAGCAGCAGGCGCTTGACCTTGCGAGAGCCCTGCGCGTTCACCCGCTCGCCGATCATGGTCGGGGCGGGCACCTGGATGAGGTCGGTGGCGCGGATGCCGGAGGAGAGGCGCGGCACGTACTCCACCGGGCGCGCCTTCGGCTTCACCGTGCGGATGCGGCCGACGAGCTCGCGGATGTGGTCCGGCGTGGTCCCGCAGCAGCCGCCCACGATCTGCACGCCATGGTCGCGGACGAACTCCTCCATCTGGTCCGCGAACGGCCGCGACTGCAGCGGATAGACCGCGCACCCGCCCTCGTTGTGCGGGATGCCGGCGTTGGGGATGCAGGAGATCGGCAGGCGGCTGTTCTCGCCCAGGTAGCGGATGGCCTGCCGCATGTGCTCGGGGCCGGTGCTGCAGTTGAGGCCGATGACGTCCGCCCGCAGCGACTCCAGCGTGACCATCGCCGCGGCGATGTCCGTCCCCAGCAGCATGCGGCCGGACGTATCGAGCGTCACCTGCACCTGCAGCGCGACCGGCCGGTCGGCCTCGGCAATGGCCTGGCGGCAGCCGAAGATGGCGGCCTTGACCTCCAGGATGTCCTGCGACGTTTCGATCAGCAGCACGTCCACGCCACCTTCCACCAGCGCCGCCGCCTGCTCGTGGAACACCGGCACCAGCTCGGCGAAGGTGATGTTGCCGAGCGTGGGGTCCGCCGCCGACGGCAGGTACCCCGACGGGCCGATGGAGCCGGCGACGAAGCGCGGCCGCCCGTCCCGCGCGGCGAAGCGGTCCGCGACGGAGCGGGCCAGCTGCGCGGCCGCCACGTTGATCTCGCGGACGCGGTCGTGCAGGTCGTACTCGCGCAGGGTGAGGCGATTGGAGCGAAACGTGTCCGTCTCCAGCACGTCGCACCCGGCGTCCATGAACGACGCGTGAATCTCGCCCACCACGTCCGGGCGGGTGATGACCAGGTAGTCGTTGCACCCCTCCAGCGTCTCGCCGCCAAAGTCCGCGGCGGTGAGGTCGTAGCGCTGGATGCTGGTGCCCATGGCCCCGTCGAACACCAGGACGCGGTCCCGCAGCGCGGCAAGGTAGGGCGAACGCGAATCGGTCGTCGGCATCACGAATCCCAAAACAGAAAAACCCCGCGACTCGGAAGGAGAGTGCGGGGGCGCATGGCGTTGGATCGGCTGTCCGGCTCCGGTCCATCCCGACTCTTTAGCGTTTTTTTACGAGGCGCAAGCGGTCGCGCAAATCCCCTCGGCACGCGCAGGTGTGCGTGCAGGGCGTAATCTAGCGGCTCTTTGGGATCGCGCAAGGGGGCGAGGGCACGGGGGCAGGTTACAGCGGACAGGGATTTTCCAACATCGCGCGGGCCCATGTCCTCGAACCTTCCGGTACCCGGCGTTCCCCATCAACCGTCGAGGCGCAGATGAAGATCGAACTCGACCTGGACACGCTCGCGGTGGATTCGTTCGAGCCCGGCCACGCCGTCGCGACACGCGGCACCGTGCAGCCGCACCAGGCGCCTTCGGACCACTGCAACACCCGGCAGCCGTTCTGCCTGCTGCCGTCCATCAACCGGCCGTGCATCACCGGCCCGGTGGAGTGCGGCTGACCGAGAGCGGTGCGGTACGCTTCGGCAGCAGGTCCAGACCTCACGCGGAACAGTCGTCCCGAGTCATCCGACGCTACGCGCACCCTGTACCCCCAGGTCGCCCACGCCGCGTCTGTCATTTCGAAGGAGGCGCCCGCGTGATCGCCGCCGGTGCAGGAACCCTTGGCGCCGACCGAGAAATCTGCTCCCCCGTGCTGGTGATCCGTTTTCTCGCTCCGCGCCCGCCCAGCGTTTCTTTCCACCGGCACGACCGAGGGACTGGTTCCTGGTGATGGAGCCAGCCCCCCCGGCCTGGACAGAAGGTCTTTGGTCGCGCGCAAGCACTTGTATGGCTTCAGTTTCTGCGCAGCGCTCCCTGAACGGAAAGGAATCCGGACGGGGTCCGTTGAGCGGGGCGTGGCACCTGCCCGGGCAAGTAGATTTCTCAGTCGGCGCCACAGGTCCGTGCACCGGCAGCGATCACGGGGGCGCCTCCTTCGAAATGACAGCCGCGGCGCGAGCGACTTTCATCCCACAGGGTGCGCGCAGCGCCGAATGACTCAGGATGACTGTGCCTGGTCGCGCCTCTCTCCCCTCTTCGAACCGCTCAGCCACTCACCGCGCGCCGGGAAGATCGCACCAGAGCAGTGCATCACCCTCGTACGGCGTGCAGAGGAGGGCGTCGGGTAGACGGCGATCACCGTTCCCGGCGGCTCCGGCATCATTACGGGCGGCTCGCCGACGCGCCACAGGAAGTCGCCGTCGCGGCTGTGGCCCCACGCGATGGGCGCGGTGCCGCAGGGGACCACGCCGCTGATGAAGCCGTACGGCTGCTGCGCGCGCCCGCGGATCCAGCAGTGGTGGAACTCGCCCGTCGCCGGGTCCAGCGCGGCCAGGCCCACGCCGTAGCCGTGCCACACGAACACGTGGCGCTGCCCCGGCTGGCGCAGCACCTCCGTCGGATCGTAGACAAAATCGCCGAAGTCGCGCGACTCACCGGCGGTGGGGTACACTTCCCGCCGCAGGCGGTCCACGTTCACCAGGTGCGTGGACACGAAGCCGTAGCACCCCGCCGTGATCCAGAACGCGTCGTCCGGCTGCACGTCCTGCTCGCCCGGCAGCGCGACGATGCAGTCCACGTGGTCCAGGTACACCTCCTCCCAGTCCCCGTTTTCGCGGCGCCGCACGTGAAAGGCGGTCGTCTCGCGCCACGCGGGGTCGGGCGCGGCCAGGTCCATCATGCCGCCGCTCGTCTCCCCCAGGCACAGCACCCAGCGCCCGTCCGGCGACAGGCAGAGGGCGCGCCCGGGAATCCTCCTCAGGTCGGCCGCCACCTCACCGGACGGGACGTCGTACACGCGCGGCGGACCGCTCCACAGCAGCAGCCGGTCGAGCGCGTGTGAGCCGGAGATCTCGTGCACGGCCCAGTCCTTTCCGTCCACGCTGCGCTCCGCGTGGATGGGGAGCGCGCGCACGTGGCAGGTGCGCGCGCCGGGCTCGGCATCCAGCAGCCAGACCTGGCC
>DATABT010000242.1:0-1899 GCA_036259455.1 Longimicrobium sp.
AAGGAGGGCGCCGATCCGCGCGCCGCCGGCATCTCCATGCTCAACGTCGGCAGCGCCTACGCGGAGCTGGGGGACGACGAGCGCGCGCTGGACTACACGCAGCGCGCCGCCATCCGCCTGCGCGAGACGGGGAGCCGCGACGGCGAGGCCACCTGCCTGCGCGACATCGGCAAGATCCACGAGCGCCGCGGCGAGGTGGACCGCGCGCTGGAGTGCTACCAGTCCAGCCTGCGAATTACTCGCGAGCTGGGCGCGCGCGTGTTCGAGGCGGAGACGCTCGTCCCCCTCGGCTCGCTGCGCGTGCGGATGGGCGAGGTGGAACAGGGGCTGCGGGACCTGCACGCCGCGCTGGAGATCGCGCAGGAGCTGGGCGCGCGGCCGCAGGTGTACACGGCGCACGAGGCGCTGCAGGCCGTGTACGAGAAGCGCGGGGAGCTGGACCTGGCGCTCGGGCACTACCGCGCCTTTCACACCGTGTGGCGCGAGGTGTTCAACGCGGAGACCAACGCGCGCATCAAGTCCGTCCTGGTGCGCGCGGAGGTGCAGCAGGCGCAGCGCGAGGCGGAGATCCTGCGCCAGAAGAACGACGAGCTCACGGCCGCGTACGACCGCCTGCGCCAGGCGGACGAGGAGAAGGCGGCACTGGTGGCGCGGCTGCGCGAGCAGGCGGCGGAGCTGGAGCGGCAGACGCGCGAGGACGGGCTGACGGGCGTGAGCAACCGCCGCCACCTGGACGCGCTGCTGGCGGTGGAGTGGGAGCGGGCCCTTCGCTTCGGCCGCGCGCTGACGGTGGCCATGCTGGACCTGGACCACTTCAAGGCCGTCAACGACCGCTTCAGCCACGCCGCGGGGGACGAGGTGCTGCGCACCGTCGCGCGCATCCTGCGCGAGAACACGCGCGGGGTGGACGTCGTCGCGCGCTACGGCGGCGAGGAGTTCTGCCTGATCCTGGTCGAGACGCGGCTGGAGGAAGGCGCCCGCCTCTGCGACCGGCTGCGCGGCCTGGTGGAGAAGCACGACTGGTCCACGCTGCGCTCCGGCCTTTCCGTCACCGTGAGCGCCGGCGTGGCCGGCCTGCACGAGGCGGAGGCCCCCGACGCCCTCCTCGCCGCCGCCGACGTGCGCCTGTACGCCGCCAAGCACGACGGCCGCAACCGCGTCTGCGCAACGTGAGGTAAACGCGCACCGCCGCGCCGGGAAACGCCCCCTATTCCCTATTCCCTATTCCCTATTCCCTGTCCCCTCCACCGGCAGCAGCACCGGCGGCAGTTGAACGGCGTGCCCCGCCGCCACCCGCCGTCAGGCCAGGCGCTCCATCAGCTCGATGCGGTTGCCGAACGGGTCCGCCACGTAGACGCGGTCGTACCCCTCCAGCGGCTCGTCGCGCGTGACGGCGTGGCCGTGCGCCTCGCACCTGGCGATCAGCGCCGCCAGCCCCTCCACCTGCAGCCCGGGATGCGCCTTTCTCGCGGGGCGGAAGTCGTCCTCCACCCCCAGGTGCAGGCGCAGGTCTCCGCCGCTGAACCACGCGCCGCCGCGCCTGGCCAGGTTCTCCGGCTTCGGCACTTCTTCGAGGCCCAGGACGCCGGCGTAGAAGGCGCGGGCTGCTTCCTCCGCGCCGCGCGGCATGGCGAGCTGTACGTGGTTCAGTGCGTAGACGCGCATCAGGATCGGATCGGCTGGATCAGAGACCTTCCTCTCGCGCCACCATACGAACGCGGGATGCCGCGCGGCAAGGCGTGCGACACCTTCGGCCGACCCCGCGTGCGGCGCTTGAATTGAAACCGTGCCTGGAGGATCACGGAGTCCGTCTTCGCGGGCTGCAGCCGCGTGTTCCCTGCCGAGCGTCGTTCGCACTACGCCCGCCGCTGCGCATTGCTGCTGGAGGCTCACGCCACC
>DATABT010000243.1:0-4820 GCA_036259455.1 Longimicrobium sp.
CCCCTTGTCCCCTAGTCCCCCGGTCCCCTACTCCCTCTTCCCCGCCCCCTCCGCCGTCACCGCCGGCTGCACCGCGAAGCCGCGGCGCTCCATCGCCCCCCAGCTCTTAATGCCGCGCAGGTACTTCCAGATCCCCTGCAGCCGCCAGATCACCGTCAGCTGGCGGTATCCCAGGTTCTCCACGAACGCCCATCCCACCAGGATCAGGCGGTCCTTGAAGCTGTCGTAGCGGTGGAACGAGGCCTCTTCCATCACCAGCGTCATCACCGTGAGCACGCTCCCCAGCCCGTACGCCATCAGGAAGAAGAGGATGGCGAACGGGACGTCGATGGCGCCGATCACCAGTCCCAGCACCAGGCCCAGCAGCCCCGCCATCTCCACCACCGGCGCCAGCAGCTCCACGATCACGAAGTAGGGGAAGACGACCATCCCCATCGTCCCGTAGCGAGGGTTGAACATCACCCGGCGATGGCGCCAGAGGACGTCCGCCAGGCCGCGGTGCCAGCGGTCGCGCTGGCGGCCCAGGACGCGCGTGGTCTCCGGCGCCTCGGTCCACGCCACCGGGTCGGGAACGAAGGCGATGGTGTGCGGCCCGTTCTGCTCGTAGCCCAGGCGCCGCAGCCGCAGCGCCAGCTCCATGTCCTCCCCCACGGTCGCGTGCTCGTAGCCGCCCGCGGCGATCATCGACGCTCGGCGAAAAAGGCCGAAGGCGCCGCTGATGATCAGGTTGCCGCCCAGCCGGTTCCATCCCAACCGGCCGAACAGGAAGGCGCGCAGGTACTCCACCACCTGGCAGCCGGGGAGCAGCTTGCGGGGCGCGCGGGCCCGGATCACCCGCCCGCCCTCCACGATCGAGCCGTTGGCGATGCGGATGGTCCCCCCCGCCGCCACCACGTCGGCGCGCTCCAGGAACGGGCGCACCATCCGCTGCAGCGAGTCCGACTCGATGAGCGTGTCCGCGTCGATGGCGCACACCAGCTCGCCGGTGGCGAAGTTGAGCCCGGCGTTCAGCGCGTCCGCCTTGCCCCCGTTCTTCTTATCGATGACGACCAGGTTGGGGTACAGCCGCGAGCGGTACAGGCCCACGACGTCCCGGGAAGGAATCCGCTTCTGGTAGATGGGATGGATGGGCGACAGGTCGAAGGTCTCCACCAGCACGCGCATGGTGTCGTCCTTCGATCCGTCGTTCACGACGACGACCTCCAGGTTGGGATAGAAGAGCGCCAGCAGCGCCCGCACGCTGTCGCCGATGGTGGCCGCCTCGTTGTAGGCGGGAGCGAGCATGCTGATGCTGGGGACCACGCGCGAGCCCATCAGCCGCCAGCGCGCGCGGCCGCGCGTAAGCAGCACGTACTCGCGCATCTCCACCCCCGCGCTCCACAGCAGCAGCGCGTACCACCCGTTCACGAGAAGGAAGTAGGGGAGGATCGCCCACTCCAGCCGGACCAGCACCAGCGACGCGAATTGCCCGAGGGTCACACCCAGCGCTCCCGTTCCGCGGAGGTTTCCGGCAGGTCCAGCACCTGACGGGAGATGTCGGCCGCGAACGGGTCCTCGTCCGTGAGTCCCTTCCGCAGGTAGAGCAGCCCCGGACTGCCCAGCGACCGCAGCGCCAGCGCGCTCTGGCTGCGGACGATCCACGCGCGGTCGCGCAGCAGCGGCGCGATCACCGTGGCACTGGGCCAGTGGCCCAGGCGGCCCAGCGCGGCGGCGGCGGCGGCGCGCACCTCGGCGTTGTCGTCGTTCACCAGCAGCTGCAGCACGCCCACGGCCTCCTCGCTCCCCACCGCGCCGGCCAGCGCGGCGGCGCGGGCGCGCACGGAGGGCAGCGGGTCGCGGCACAGGCGCAGCGCCGCGGGGGCAAAGCGCACGTCGGGAAGCCCGGCGGCCACGTCCAGCGCCGGCTCCGCGTTCTTTCCGCTGTGCTTTTCCAGGTAGCGCGCCAGGGGAGGGATGACGTCCGCGCCCACGCGCAGCAGCGAGTCGCGCACCACGAAGCTGCCGTAGCGGTCCGTCCGCGGCAGCAGCTGCACCAGCCGGTCGATGAGCTCCGGGGTGGGATTGGACCCCGCCCACTCCACCGCCTCCGCGCGCACGGCGGGGTCGGGGTCGTCCAGCAGCCCGGGGACGACGCCCGCGCCGCCGCCCACCGCCGCCAGCAGCCGGACGCCGTGCAACCGGTCGCGCCAGTTCTTCGCGGTGGCCAGCCGCTCCGCCACGGGTACCAGGCCGATCTGCCGCGCCAGCCGGGCCAGGTGGTCGCGGCTCTGCCCGGTGAGGCTGGGGATCAGTTCCGTGAACAGCCGCACCTGCAGCCGCACGGGAAGGCCCCTGAGCAGCTGCTCGTCCGCCCTGGCCACGCGCCCCGTCCGCACCACCTCCAGCAGCGCGACCCGCCCGCGCTCGATGGGGATGCGCCAGCGCTTCTCGCGCCGGTGCGCGCGCCACGCGTGCCCGAAGAGGAGCGCCAGCGAAAGGACGAGAATCACCCCTTCCGCGATCAGCGCGCTCTCGACGAGAAGCCGGGGCGTCATCACGGGACCACCCTCGAAAGATCGGCCCCGCACCGGGTCAGCGGAGTGAACGGAACCTGGTTCATCCGTTCCCTCCCGCCCTTTTGCACGAGCCACGCTTCATGATCCGGATTTCACATGCGGAAGCTGGAATCGTGGTCGAGACGACTCCGTTCACTCCGTTGATGCCGCGTGAGGCAAAGCGGACCATCGTCGTCATACGCGCAGGGCCCGGCGGATGCGCTGCAGGAGCACGGGGACGCTGAAGGGCTTGCTCACGTGGTCGAAGGCGCCCATCTCCAGCGCCCGCACCACCTCCGCCTCGTGCGTGCGGACGGTGAGCATGATCACGCGCGTGCGCTCCAGCATCCGCTCGCGCGCCATCAGCCGCAGCACGCCCAGCCCGTCCAGCCCGGGCAGGTCCACGTCCAGCAGCACCACCCGCGCGCGCAGCTCCGGCGACGGGCCGGTGAGGAGGGCCGAGGCGCGCTCGCCGCTGCTCACCCACTCGTGGCGCAGGCCGCGCGTCTCCAGCGCGTGCTGCAGCAGGCGGGCGATGGCGGGGTCGTCCTCCACCACCAGCACGTCCACGGTGCGCGGGCCCTCGCCGCTTCCCGGCGTCCACCCCGAGGGAAGCACGCGGTCGCGGCCGGCCTGCTTGGCCTCGTACATCGCCGCGTCCGCCGCGCGGTAGAGGGACTGCAGGTCGTGGCCGTCCGTGGCGAACTCCGCCACCCCCGCGCTGAAGGTGACGCTGAACGTCTCCCCGTCCGGCGCCACGAAGGGCTCCTCGCGCAGCACCTCCAGCGCCTCCGCCAGCCGCTGCACGCCGTCCGCCCTGTCCATTCCGTACATCCCCACCACGAACTCCTCGCCCCCCCAGCGTGCCACCACGTCCTCCGCGTGAAAGCGCTTCTGCAGCACCCGCGCGACGCGCGCCAGCACCTCGTCGCCCACGGCGTGGCCGCAGCGGTCGTTCACGCTCTTGAAGCAGTCGAGATCGACCACCCCCAGCGCCAGCGGCTCCCCCTGCGCCGCGGCCAGGCGAAGAAAGCGCTCCAGCACCTCCTCGCTGCCGCGGCGGTTGGGAACTCCGGTCAGCGCGTCCGTCTCCGCGAGCGAACGCTGCATCCGCACGCGCTCCAGCCGGTTCAGGATGCGCGCCCCAAGCTCCGGCCCCACGAACGGCTTTCCCACGAAGTCGTCCGCCCCGGCCGCGAACACCTCCTGCACCGTCGTGGGGTCGGTCCGCGAGGTGAGGAAGACGACGGGGACGCTCTTCCACCGCGGGTCGTTGCGCAGCACGCGGCACAGTTCCAGGCCGTTCACGCGGGGCATGTCCACGTCCAGCAGCACCACGTCCGGCGCCGACGACTCCAGCGCTTCCCAGAAGCGCTCCGGCTGGTTCAGCGTGTCCACGCGGATGCCGTGCGGCTCCAGCACGAAGCGCACGGCCTCCAGCACGGCGGGGTCGTCGTCCACCGCGAGGACGGCGGCCTGGCCGCGCGGCTCGGGGCGCAGCAGCGGCTGCACCGCGTCGATGGCGCGCGCCGGCGCCAGCGGCTTGCGCAGGAACCCGCGCCCTCCCAGCCGCGCCACCTCCACGCGGTCCGTGAACGCATCGCTGCGGGTAAAGACCACGGCGGGTATGGGGGGAAAGCGGTCGGAAAGCGCGCGCAGCAGCTCCATCCCCCCGGCCACGGAGATGTCCAGCAGCGCCGCGCCGGGCTCCGCGCGCGCCAGCATGGTGCGCGCCTCGCTGCCGCAGTGCGCCACGGCCGGCCGCATTCCCCGCGCGGACGCCTCCATGGCCAGCCGGTCCGCCGTCTCGCGGTCCTCGTCCACGATCAGCAGCACCGGCCCCTCGCCTTCCGGCCGCGCGGGAGCGGTGGCCCGGGATGCGGGGGATGCGGATCCGCGGTCCGTCGCGCTCGCCCCGGCGTCCGCCGGCTCGGCGGACCGGAGCGGCGCGGGGGCGGGCGCCGCGGGGGGATCCGCGGTCAGCTCGCGGCGAATGGCGACGGCCAGGTCCGCCAGCCGCAGCGCCTCCGTCTGGCCGGGCGGATTGGGCCCGGCCAGCAGCGTCTCCGCCTCGCGCGCGAGCCGCGACCCTTCCGCGAAGCCGAAGGTGCCGACGGAACCGGCCAGCTTGTGCGCCTCGCGCTCCGCCTCCCGCCGGCCGTCGCGGTCCAGCTTGCCCTCCAGCAGCGCGAGCGCGGCGGCCTCCAGCACGTCCACGCGCCTCAGCACCTGGCCGCGGTACTTCAGCCAGACCGCCGCGACGGCCGCGGGGAGCGCGCCCGCGCC
>DATABT010000244.1:0-2045 GCA_036259455.1 Longimicrobium sp.
CCGGCGAGGCGGAGGTCCACGTCCGCGGTGGCGCGCCGGTGCCGGGGACCACTCCTCATCCGCCATCTCACCGCGCTCCCGCCCGGTATGCAAGCGCGGAAGAAATTTCAAGTCTACCGGTACTCGGCGAAGTTCGCGAGATTGCACTCGGATGTCCGCGGTGTGGACTGGCGAAGACCCGTACGCACGTGGTCTTTGGCGAGGGGCGCGAGGACGCGGACGTGATGGTGGTCGGGGAGGCCCCGGGGCAGGAGGAGGACCGCAGCGGCCGGCCGTTCGTGGGGCGGGCGGGAAAGCTGCTGGACCTTCTTCTTCTCTCTTCCGGGTTCGCCCGCGAGGACGTATACATCTGCAACGTGCTGAAGTGCAGGCCGCCGCAGAACCGCAACCCGCAGCCGGACGAAGTGGACGCCTGCAGCCCGTACCTGCTGCGGCAGGTGGAGCTCGTCCGGCCGCGGGTGATCCTGGCCTTTGGCACCTTCGCCGCGCAGACGCTGCTGGGGACGGACGTCTCCATCGGCAAGCTGCGCGGCAGGACGCACCAGTACCGGGGCGTCCCGCTGGTCCCGACCTACCATCCCGCCGCCTGCCTGCGCCACCCCGCCTGGGTGCGCAGCGTCTGGGAAGACCTGCAGCGCGCGCGCGGCGTGCTCGACGCGGCCTGAGCGCCGCCCTTTGCGCCCACGAATCGACCGTTCTGCCGCTCCGCCTCACACCGGCGGAGTGCCTTCGCCGTCATTAGCGGTACCCGGATTGTGCCGATGTCCATCGCACCCCCGTTCGTCCCCAGGGTCGCGCCCGAGCCCTTTGCCGACCGCAGCGCGCCGTACTCCGCCGAGGCGGAGCTGGCGGTGCTGGGCGGAATGCTCATCGACGGCGACGCGCTCACGCGCGCCATCGAGGTGGTGGATGACACCATGTTCTACCGCGAGGGGAACCGCCGCGCCTTCAGGGCCATGCGGCGCATCTTCGAGCGGGGCGACGTCATCGACCCCGTTACGCTGTCGGAGGAGCTGCGCGGGGCGGGGGACCTGGAGGCGGTGGGCGGCCTGCAGTTCATCGCGTCGGTCATGGACGCGGTGCCCACGGCGGCCAACATCGAGTACCACGCCCGCATCGTCCGGGAAAAGGCGGTGCTGCGGCGCCTGATCGAGGCGTCCACCGTCACCATCCAGGAGACGTACGCGCACCAGGGCGACATCGACGAGCTGCTGGACAAGGCCGAGAGCCGCATCTTCCAGATCGCCCAGACGCACGAGCGCAAGGGCTTCGTGTGGATCAAGGAGCTGCTGTGGCCCGCGATGGAGCGCATCGAGCTCCTGTCGCAGAACAGCTCCGCCGTCACGGGCGTGCCCACGGGCTTCTACGACCTGGACGAGATGACGGCCGGGTTCCAGAAGGGCGACCTGGTCATCGTCGCCGCGCGTCCCTCCATGGGCAAGTGCCTGGCGCACGACAGCGAGATCGTGCTGGAAGACGGCAGCGTGGTGACCATCGAGGAGATCCATCGCCGCCGCGAGGCCCGCCTCCTGACGCTCGGCGCGGACTGGAAGCTGGGGATCACCCAGCCCAGCGCGTTCGTGGACGATGGAGAAAAGCCGGTCTTCCGCGTGACCACGCGCCTGGGCCGGCGGATCGAGACCACGCTGACCCACCCGTTCCTGACGGTGGAGGGATGGAAGCCGCTGGGCGAGGTTTCCGTGGGCGACCCCGTGGCGGTGCCGCGGCAGATCCCCGTCTTCGGCACGGGGCAGATGCGCGACTGCGAGGTCAAGCTGCTGGCGTACCTGGTCGGCGACGGCGGGCTGACGGGGGCGAACCCGCGCTTCACCCACGCCGATCCGCGCGTCCGCGCCGAGTTCACCGATGCGGTGGCGGAGTTCGGCGGCGTGACCGTGACGGTGGAGGATCCGCACGGTGCCCGGATGCCGCACCTGGACGTCGGCCGCGACCGGGAGCCCTCGCACGCGGTGCCGGCGGGCGCGGTGGGCGATGCGCTGCCGCGCGAGCACCCGGCCGGTGCGCGCGTTGCCGCGGCCGCGGGC
>DATABT010000245.1:0-3947 GCA_036259455.1 Longimicrobium sp.
TGCAGGGGGTGATCGCCGGCGGCTACGAGGCGCTGCTGCGGGCGGTGGAGGGCGCGGGGTCGCCGGGGGAGGGCCCGCCCGGGCCCGAAGCGTGCGGAGTCTTGCGTTCTCCCGCGGGACCGCGCACGTTGCGGGCTCGCCCGGAAGTTCCGATTCCCCTGATCCACCGGATGACCAGACCGCCGCTGGACCCCCGGCTCACCGAGCAGCGCAACCCCGCCACCGCGGAAATCGACCGCCTTTCCGCGCTGGAGATCGCACGGATCATCAACCTGGAAGACCAGCGCATCGCCCCCGCCGTGGGCACACAGCTGGATTGCATCGCCCGGGCGATCGAGATGGCCGAAGACGCCTTCCGGGCCGGCGGACGGCTGATCTACGTGGGCGCGGGAACCAGCGGGCGGCTGGGCGTGCTGGACGCGTCGGAGATGCCGCCCACCTACGGCACCGACCCGCGCATGGTGCAGGGGATCATCGCCGGGGGATACGAGGCGCTGCTCAAGGCGGCCGAGGGCGCGGAGGACATCCGCGAGAACGGCGCGGCGGTGATGGACGAGATGGAGGTGGGGCGCGACGACTTCATCTTCGGCATCGCCGCGTCCGGGACCACTCCGTACGTGCACGGCGCCCTTACCCGGGCCAAGCAGCGCGGCGCCAGAGCCGGATTCCTGCTCTGCACCACGCCGGAAGAGTGGATGCTGCAGGTGTACGACGTGGTCATCGCCCCGCTGGTGGGGCCGGAGGTGGTCACGGGGTCCACGCGGATGAAGGCGGGGACGGCCACCAAGCTGGTGCTCAACATGATCACCACCGGCGCCATGATCCGCCTGGGCAAGGTCTACGGCAACCTGATGGTGGACCTGCGCGCCACCAACCAGAAGCTGCGCGACCGCAGCGAGCGCATCCTGATGGAAACGCTGGACCTGGAGCGCGACCACGCCCGCGACCTGCTGGCCCGCAGCGGCGGCAGCGTAAAGACGGCGATGGTGATGCACTGGACCGGGGTGGACCGCGAGCACGCGGCGGAGGAACTGGCCCGCCACGGCGGCCGCCTGGGCGACCTGCTGAAGATGGACGCGGGATGATGTTCGCCGACCCGCGCACGCTCCCCCCGCGTCCGCCCAGCGAGGTGGAGTGGGAGGACCTGCTCGTTCGCCTGGAGATCATGCCGCGCGCCCTGCGCGTCGCCGTGGAAGACGCCCCGGCGCAGCACTCCGGCGTCTCGGAGGTGCTGCGGATGGGGGTGACCGGCGAGATGGCGCTGCGGGCCATGCTGGAGGCCATCGTGGACGGGCGCGAGCTGCCGGCGGACCTGGGGACGGGCGTGGAGGAGATGCCGGAAGACCCCCGCGCGCTCCTGGCGGAGTACGCGCGGCTGCGGACGCGCAACTTCGTCATGGTGCAGCGGCGCGGGCTGAACGTGTGGGACTGGCGGGTGCGCGGCGGGCCCTATCCCGGCGCCACGGCGTACCAACTGTTCCAGGCGGCGGCGCGGATGGACGGTGTGCTGCTGGCCGCCGTCCGCGGGGCCGCGCGCGGGGAGCCCGCCGCGTGAGGATCGTCGGGCTGATGTCCGGCACCTCGCTGGACGGCGTGGACGCGGCGCTCGTGGACGTTGCGGGGGAGGGGCTGGACGACGTATCCATCCAGGTCGTCCACTCCCTCACCCTGCCGTACGACGAGGCGCGCCGCACCGCCATCCACGACGCCATCGTCGCCGGCTCGGCCGAGGCGCTCTGCGGGTTGCACGCGGACCTGGGCGAGTGGCTGGCGGAGGCCGCGCTGGCCGTCTGCGCGGAGGCGGGCGTCGAGATGACGTCCGTTCACGCGGTCGGGTCGCACGGGCAGACGGTGTGGCACCGTCCCCCGTCCGGCGCCAAGCGCGGCGCCACGCTGCAGCTGGGCGACGCGGCGACCCTCGCCGAGCGGACGGGGCGGCCGGTGGTGCACGACTTCCGCACCCGCGACGTGGCGGCGGGGGGGCAGGGGGCGCCGCTGGTGCCCTGGGTGGACCAGCTGCTCTTCGCCGTGCCGGAGCGCGCGCGCGCGCTGCAGAACCTGGGCGGCATCGGCAACGTGACGCGCGTGCCGCCGAAGGGGAGCACGGAGCCGGTGTGGGCGTTCGACACGGGCCCCGCGAACTCCCTGATCGATGCGGCGGTAGAAATCGCGACGGCCGGGCGCCACCGCTACGACAGGGACGGCCGGCTGGCGGCGCGCGGCACGGTGGATCAGGCGCTGCTGGAGGACCTGCTGCGCCACCCGTACTTTGCCGCGGAGCCGCCCAAGTCCACCGGGCGCGAGGAGTTCGGCCGGCCGTTCGTGGAGCGGCTGGCGGAGGCCGTCCGGCCCGAGGGCGACCAGGACTGGATGGACCTGGTGGCCACGCTCACGGAGCTGACGGCGCGGACGGTGGCGGACGCCTACGCGCGCTGGGTGGTGCCGCGCGGCGTTGATGAAGTGGTGCTGACCGGCGGCGGCGCGCGGAACCCCGTGCTGGCGGAGCGCATCCGGGCGCTGCTGGCGCCGCTCCCGGTCGCCGGCGGCGCGGCGCTGGGCGTGGACCCGGACGCCAAGGAGGCGGTGGCGTTCGCGGTGCTGGCGTGGGCGCACCTGCGCGGGATTCCCGCCAGCGTGCCCTCCGCCACCGGCGCCGCCGGTCCCCGCGTTCTCGGATCGTTCACCCCCGGCGCCTGATCCAGTCCCCCGATTTCCCCGGCGATGCACACGACCCGCATTCACACCCTGCTCCGTACGGTCCGCTGCGCGCTGGCGCTGGCGGGCCTGGGGGTGCTGGGCGGATGCGTGTTCCTGCAGCCCTCGTCGCCGCCGCGCTACGGCAACCCCCTGTTCGTGAACCAGGTGGTGCGCATCCTGGACGTGGAGGAGCTGTCGCCGGCGTTCTACCGCGAGCGGGGGCGGCTGGAGGTGATGGGCCCGGAGCTGGATGCCGTGCTGATCGGGCTGGTGGAGGACGAGTCGCAGGACGACAACGTGCGCGCCAACAGCATCGTCCTGCTGGCGGACCGCCGCGCGCTGGGCTCCATGCACCTGCTGCGCCGCCAGCTGGCCAGCAGCCCCAGCGACATGGTGCGCGCGGCGGCCGTGCGCGGGCTGCAGGTATTCGCCGCCGATTCGGCCGGCGCGCGCAACGCCCTGCGCGCCGCCGCCGGCGACCCCTCCGCGCTGGTGCGGCTGAACGTGCTGCAGAAGCTGGACGTGGAGGATGCGGTGCTCATCCGCGCCCTGCTGGCGCGCGAGGACGATCCGCGGGTGCGCACCATCGCGCGGCAGCTGCTGGAGCTGCTGGAGGCACGCGGCGCCCGGCTGGTGCGCGACCCCCGCGGCGACCTGCGGACGAGCGGCCGCGAGAACGCGCCGCAGATCGTCTTCCATCCCACCTGGCGCGACTCGCTGGGCGGCCTGGAGGTCGGAGGGCTGTGGGTGGAGATGCCCGGCTCCACCACGCTGGTGCCGCTGGCGCAGGACGTGGAGGTGGTGGACGGCGTCGTCCCCGCGTTCTTCAACGTGGAGCGCACCATCCTGGCGTACGAGGCCGGGCGCGAGATCGTCATCCGCGACCTGCGCGGCGGCGGCACGCGAATCGTGGGACCCGGCGTGGCGCCGCGGGTGATCCCTTTCACCGACCACATCGTCTACGTGCGCCCGCAGCCGGACGGCTACAAGCCCGTGGGCGACGCGGCGACGGTGATCTACGACGTGCTCCGCGTGCCGTTCAGGGGCGGCGAGCCGGAGGTGATCGGGCAGCTGGAGGCGCGGGTGCGGCCGCAGGTGCACGCCGGCGCCTCGCCGGTGCGGTGGATGGTGGTGGGCGAGGCGCGCAACGGCTTCGTGCTGCGCGGCCCGGGGGTGACGACGTTCACGCTGCCGGGGCCGTACGAGACGCCGGCCGTCGCGCCGCAGAGGCGGGAGTAGGGGACAAGGGG
>DATABT010000246.1:0-7869 GCA_036259455.1 Longimicrobium sp.
CACCTCCTCCGTCTCCAGGTGCTCCGCCAGCCGCCTGGCGGACGCCGCCAGCGCGGTCGCGGTCCGCGCGGACACCACCAGGAGCTGGCGCGGGCGCGAGGGGCCGGAGGGCTCCGCAGGCGGCGCCTCTTCCAGCACCACGTGGGCGTTGGTGCCGCCGATGCCGAAGGACGAGACGCCGGCGCGCCGCGGCGTGCCGTTGCGCGTCCACGGCCGCAGCGCGGTGCTGACGGCCACGCGCCCCCCCAGCGCCGCCAGCTGCGGGTGCGGCGTGGCGAAGTGCAGGGAGGGCGGGATCCGGGCGTGCTCCAGGGCCAGCACGGCCTTGATGAAGCCGGCGATGCCCGCCGCCGCGTCCAGGTGCCCCACGTTCGGCTTGACCGAGCCGATGGCGCACGGGCCGGCGGACTGCGCGCGCGACAGCACCTGGCCAATGGCCTGCAGTTCGATGGCGTCGCCCAGCGGCGTGCCGGTGCCGTGCGTCTCCAGGTACTGCGCGGTGCCGGGGTCCACGCCCGCCACCGTCCACGCCTCGGCGATCACCCGCGCCTGCCCGGCGATGCTGGGCGCGGTGTAGCCCACCTTCTGCGCGCCGTCGTTGTTGATGGCGCTGCCGCGGATGACGGCGTGGATGGTGTCGCCGTCGCGCAGCGCGTCGTCCAGCCGCTTGAGCGCCACCATCCCCGCCCCGTTGCCGCGCACGGTGCCCTGCGCGTGGGCGTCGAAGGCGCGGCAGCGCCCGTCGGGCGAAACGATGCCGTCGCGGGTGTACAGGTACCCGCGCCGCAGCGGCAGGGCGATGGACACCCCGCCGGCCAGCGCCAGGTCGCACTCCGCCGCCAGCAGGCTCTGGCAGGCCAGGTGCACCGCGACCAGCGAGGTGGAGCAGGCCGTCTGCACGGCCACGCTGGGACCGCGCAGGTTCAGCCGGTAGCTGATCCCGGCGGCCAGGTGGTCCTTGTCGTTGCCCAGCGCGGCGCGCAGAAAGCCCACGGCCCGCACCAGCTCCGGCCGCTCGGTCAGGTGCCGCAGGTAGTCGTTGCTCCCGGACCCGGCGAACACGCCGATGGGAAAGGTCGCCCGGGCGGGGTCGCAGCCGGCGTGCTCCAGCGCTGCCCAGGCGCACTCCAGCATCACCCGGTGCTGGGGGTTCAGGATCTCGGCGTCGCGCGGCGTCATCCCGAACAGCCCCGCGTCCATCTCGTCCGCGTCGGGAACGGCACCCATGGCGGGGACGAACGCCGGGTCGTCCAGCAGCGCGGGGTCGGCGCCGTCGGCCAGCATCTCCGCGCGGGTGAACCGGGTGATGGACTCCACCCCGTCCCGCAGGTTGCGCCAGAAGGCCCGCACGCCGTCCGCGCCGGGAAGGCGCGCGGCCATGCCCACGACGGCGATCTCGTAGCCCGTAGCGGCGGTCGGTTCGGTGAGTGGATCCGGCATGCGCTGCGTGGTCCGTTCGCGAGGGGTGGATTCGCGGAACGCCCGGTTCCGCGTCCTGCTTCCTGGTTCCGCCGGGTGCCGGGCCCGGACGACGGCCCCGGCGCCTCCTTCACCGCCGCCGGCGTCCGCCCAGCCGGGCCAGCGCGGCCTGCCGTTCGGAGCCGCGCTCCACGCCGGCGTCCACCGGCGCGGGGGTGGCGGCGCCCTGCAGGCGGCCGGCGATGGCGCGCACGGTGGGGTACTGGAACAGCTCCACCAGCGAGAGCCCGCTTCCCAGCTCGCGCTCCAGCCGCGACTGCAGCCGCGCCAGCAGCAGCGAGTGCCCCCCCACGTCGAAGAAGCTCTCCTCCACCCCCACGGCGGGCAGGTCCAGCAGTTCGCGCCACAACGCCGCCACGCGCGACTCCATCTCCGTCTCCGGCTCCAGCCTGCCCCCGGACGGCGGCTGGGCGGGGGACGGCGCGGGGAGCGCGGGGCGGTCGATCTTGCCGCTGGAGGTGAGCGGAAGCTGGTCGAGCGCCACGAAGGCGGAGGGCACCATGTACCCGGGGAGCCGCTCGCGCAGGTGGGCCCGCAGCTCGGCGGCGGGCACGCCGCCGGTGACGTACGCCACGATCCGGCGTCCGCCCGCCTCGTCGCGCGCCACCGCCACCGCCTCTCGCACACCCGCGTGGGCGCGCAGAACGCTCTCGATCTCGCCCAGCTCCACGCGGAAGCCGCGCACCTTCACCTGGAAGTCGGTGCGCCCCAGGTACTCCAGCAGGCCGGCGGGCGTCCACCGGGCCAGGTCCATGGTGCGGTACATCCGCGACCCCGGCGGGCCGAACGGGTCGGGAAGAAAGCGCTCGGCGGTCAGGCCCGGCCGCGAGGCGTAGCCCCGCGCCACGCCCACGCCGCCCAGGTACAGCTCGCCCGGCACGCCGGGCGGCACCGGCCCCAGCGCCGCGTCCAGCACGCGGGTGCGCCCGCCGGGGAGCGCCCGGCCGATGCGGACGCGCGCGGCGCCCGGCTCCACCACGCACCCGGTGGAGTAGGTGGTGTCTTCCGTGGGTCCGTAGAGGTTGACCACGCGGGCCACCGTGCCCGCCGCGTACAGCCCGCGCGCCAGGCCGGGGGCCAGCGCCTCGCCGCCCAGCATCAGCGTGCGCAGCCCCGGCGGAATGCCGCCGGAGCGCAGCAGCTCGGCCGCGGCGGAGGGGACCATGAAGGCCGAACGGACGGGGACCGCGGCCGCGGCGCGGGGCAGCTCCAGCGCGTTCTCCATCAGCACCAGCGTGCCTCCCCAGCACAGCGTGCCGAAGATCTCCGCGACGGAAACGTCGAAGTTGACGGAGGTGGAGCCCAGCACCCCCGCGCGCTCGCCGTCGTCCATGACGTCGCGCAGCCAGTGCAGGCGGGCGGCGGCGGCGGCGTGGCGAATCATCACTCCCTTGGGCCGCCCGGTGCTGCCGGAGGTGAAGATGACGTGCGACAGGTTGCCGGGCGCGGCGCCGCCCTCCGGCGCGTGGTCGGGGAGCCGTGACAGCGCGTCCGCCAGCGTATCGATGCACACCGCCTCCGTGCCGCCGGGAAGGCGGGAGGCCAGGGCGGCGGAGGTCAGCGCCAGGTGCACCCCGGCGTCGGCCGCCATCCACTCCAGCCGCTCGCGCGGATAGGCGGGGTCCATGGGCACGTACGCGCCGCCCGCCTTGAGCACCGCCAGCAGGGCCGCGATCAGCTCCGGCGTGCGCTCCAGGCACACGCCCACACAGGCTTCCGGGCACACGCCGCGCGCACGCAGGTGATGCGCGAGCCGGTTCGCGCGCGACTCCAGCTCCGCGTACGTCACCGGCTGGCCGCGGAACACCACCGCCGCCGCGTGGGGCGTGCGTGCCGCCTGGGCCTGGAACAGGTGGTGGATGCACGCGGCGGCGGCCCCGGCCGCCGGCGGATTCCACTCCTCCAGCACCCGGCGGCGCTCGTCCGCGTCCAGCAGGTCCAGCCGCGACAGGCGCACCTCCGGGTCGGCGGCCACCTGCTCCAGGATGCGCCGCAGGTGGCCAGCCATCCGGACGATGGTGCTCCGCTCGAACAGGTCGGTGGCGTACTCCAGCTCCAGCCCGAATCCCCCCGAGCCCACGGCAAAGGTGGCGGAGAGGTCGAACTTGGTGACGGGAAGGTCCACGTCAAGCGACCGCGTTTCCAGCCCGGCCAGCGGAGCCCCTTCGCCGCCCAGGCTGAGCCGGAAGGAAACCTGGAAGAGGGGCGCGTGGCCCAGGCTGCGCTCCGGCTGCAGCGCTTCGACCACCTTTTCGAAGGGAAGCTCCTGGTGCTCGAAGGCTTCCAGGGTGGAGGCGCGCACCCGCCGCAGCGCCGGCACGAACCCGGGATCGCCCGACAAGCCGCTGCGCAGCGCCACGGTGTTGACGAAGAAGCCCACCAGCCCTTCCAGCTCGCGCCGCGTGCGCCCCGCCACCAGCGTGCCCACCACCAGGTCGGTGGTGCCCGTGTAGCGGGCCAGCAGCATCTTGAAGGCGGTCAGCAGCACCATGAACGCCGAGGCGTGCTCGCTGCGCCCCACCTGCCGCAGCCGCTGCAGCAGGGCGGGCGGCAGGGCGATGCGCTCGGTAGCGCCCCGGTAGCTCTGCACCGCCGGGCGCGGGTGGTCCGCCGGCAGCTCCAGCAGCGCGGGGGCGCCGGCCAGCCGCTGGCGCCAGAACGCGAGCTGCTCTTCCAGCGCCGCTCCCTGCAGGAACGCGCGCTGCCGGGCCGCGTAGTCGGCGTACTGCAGCGAAAGCACGGGGAGCACGGGCTCGCGCCCCTCGCGGAAGGCGGCGTACGCCTCCGCCAGCTCCGCGTGCAGCACCCGCAGGCTCCACCCGTCGGTGACGATGTGGTGCATGCACACCAGCAGCACGTGCTCGTCCGCGGCCAGGCGCAGCAGCCGCGCGCGCAGCAGCGGCCCCGCCGCCAGGTCGAACGGGCGCTGCGCCTGGGCGGCCATGCGGCGCCGCAGCTCCGCTTCGCGCGCCTCCGGATCGCTCCCCTCCACCTCCTCGGCCGCGAGCGCGAAGCCGGCGAACGGCGCCACCACCTGCACCGGCGCGCCGTCCGCCTCGGGAAACGCGGTGCGCAGCGCGTCGTGGCGGCGCACCACCTCACCCAGGGCGCGCTCCAGCGCCGGCGCGTTCAGCGCGCCGCGCAGCCGCAGCGCCCACCCCACGTTGTAGAAGGCGCTCCCCGGCTGCAGCCGGTCCAGGAACCAGAGCCGCTCCTGCGCGAACGAGAGCGGGAGCCCCGTGCCCTGCGCCACGGGCACCGCCGGCGCGAGGCCCGGACGGCCGGCGCGGCGCAGCGCCTCCACCCGCCCGGCCAGCCCGGCCACGGTGGGCCCCTCGAACACAGCGCGCAGCGGCAGCTCGGCGCCGAGCGCGTCGCGCACGCGGGAGACCAGGCGCATGGCCAGCAGCGAGTGCCCGCCCGCGTCGAAGAAGTTCTCGTGGACGCTCACCCGGTCGCGGCCCAGGACCTCGGCCCAGATCTCCGCCAGCGCCTCCTCCACCGGCGTGCGCGGCGCCACGAACGCCTCCCCCGCGTCGTATTCGGGCGCGGGGAGCGCCCCGCGGTCCACCTTGCCGTTCGCGGTGAGCGGAAGCCGCTCCAGGCGCACGAAGGCCGCGGGCACCATGTAGTCCGGCAGGGTGCGCCGCAGGTGCGCGCGCAGCTCCCCCGCCTCCGCGACGCCGACCACGTAAGCCACCAGCCGCCGGCCGCCCGGGGCGTCCTCGCGCGCTGCCACCGCGCACTCCGCCACCCCGGGGTGCCGGCGCAGCGCGGCTTCGATCTCCCCCGGCTCGATGCGGAAGCCGCGCACCTTGACCTGCGCGTCCAGGCGGCCCAGGAACTGGAGGGCGTGCGACGCGGACGCGTCCGCCGTCTCTCGCGAACCGTCCCGCTCCCGCGCTTTCGCACGCTCGCCCGTCCGCGCTTCCCGCCAGCGGACCCGGTCGCCGGTGCGGTACAGCCGTGCGCCGGGCTCGGTGCCGAAGGGATCGGGGACGAACTTCTCCGCCGTGAGCGCGGGACGGTCCAGGTAGCCGCGCGCAACGCCGGCGCCGCCCGCGTACAGCTCGCCGGGGACGCCGGCGGGCACGGGGCGCATCGCCCCGTCCAGCACGTAGACGGTCGTGCGGGAGATGGGGGTGCCGATGGGCACGGGGCCGCCGTCCCAGCGGTCGTCGATCGTGTGGCAGCAGGTGAAGGTGGTGTTCTCCGTGGGGCCGTAGCCGTTCACCAGCCGCAGCGCGGGAAAGCGCTCCCGCACCCTGCGCACGGCCTCTACGGACAGGACGTCGCCGCCGGCCAGGAGCTGGCGCACGCCGGCCAGGTCGTCCAGCCGCTCCTCCACCATCACCTGGAAGAGCCCCGCCGTCAGCCAGACCGTGGTCACACCGTGGCGCACCAGCGCGCGCCCCAGCTCCCCGGCCGATGGCGTGCCGCCTTCGAGGAGCGCCAGGCGCCCGCCGTTCAGCAGCGCGCCCCAGACCTCCAGCGTCGACGCGTCGAAGGAAACGGGCGCCGCCTGCAGGATCGTCTCGTCCGGCCCCAGCGACACGTAGCCCGCGCCGCGCACCAGGCGGACGACGCCGCGGTGCTCCACCGCCACGCCGCGCGGCGTCCCCGTGCTCCCCGAGGTGTACATCACGTACGCCAGCGCCCGCGGGCCGGCGCGGTCCGTGACCAGCACCGCCACGGCCGCGTCGTCCATCATCGCGCGCAGCCGCTCGGCGGGGTCCCCGGGGTCCAGCGGCACGTACGCGCCGCCGGCCTTGAGGATGGCCAGGACGGAGACCACCACCTCCACCCCGCGCTCCAGGCACACCCCCACCCGCGTCTCGGGACCCACGCCCCGCGCCGCCAGGTGGCGCGCCAGCCGGTTGGCGCGCGCGTCCAGCTCCGCGTACGAAACCGCCCCGTCGCCCCCGATGAGGGCGACGGCATCCGGCGTGCGCGCCGCCTGCGCCTGGAAGAGGGCGTGGATGGACCCGTCCACCGGGCCGGCCGCGGCCGCGCCGCTCCACGTCTCCAGCAGCAGCCGCCGCTCGTCCCCGTCCAGCAGTTCCAGGGCGGAAAGGCGAACGCCGGGGTTGGCCGAGACCTGCTCCAGCACCCGCTCCAGCCGCGCCAGCACGCGCCGGACGGTGGCGCGCTCGAACAGCTCCGTGCTGTACGCCAGGTATCCGCCCAGGCCGCCGTCGCGGGGCGACAGGGAGAGCGACAGGTCGAACTTCACCCGCTCCACGGCGGGCGGCAGCTCCCGCACCCGCACGCCGGCCAGGTCCTCCCAGGCGCCCTCGCCCTGGTCCAGCGCAAAGGTCACCTGAAAGAGCGGCGTCCGGCCCAGCGAGCGCTCCGGGTGCAGCTCCTCCACCAGCTTCTCGAAGGGGAGCGACTGGTGGTCGTACGCGCCCAGCGTGGTTTGGCGCACGCGGCCCAGCAGCTCGCGGAACGAGGGATCGCCGGAAAGGTCCGTCCGCAGGACGAGGGTGTTCACGAAGAAGCCGATCAGCCCCTCCACCTCGCGCCGCGTGCGCCCGGCCACGGGGCTTCCCACCACCACGTCGTCCGTCCCCGCGTACCTGCCCAGGAGCGCCTGGAACGCGGCCAGGATCACCATGAACGGGGTGGCGCCCTCCGCGCGGGCCAGGGCGCGCAGGCGGTCCGCCAGCGCGGCGGAAAGCTCCACCGGCTCCAGCACGCCCTGGTGCGATCGCACGGCGGGGCGCGGATGGTCCGTGGGCAGCTCCAGCAGGGCGGGCGCGCCGGCCAGCCGCTCGCGCCACCACGCCAGCGGGGCCTCCAGCGCCTCGCCGCGCAGGTGCGCCCGCTGCCAGGCCGCGTCGTCGGCGTACTGCACGGGGAGCTCGGCCAGCGGCGACTCGCGGCCGTCGGAGTACGCGGCGTAGAGCGCGGACAGCTCGCGCGCCAGCACCCCCGTGCTCCACCCGTCGCCGGCGATGTGATGCAGAGTGAGGAGCAGCACGTGCTCCGCGCCACCCAGCCGCAGCAGCGCCGCGCGGAACGGGGGCTCGGCCCGCAGGTCGAAGGGCCGCGCGGCCTCGTCCGCGGCGCGCCGCCGGGCCTCCGCCTCCGCCGCCTCCTCCCCCGACGGCGCCAGGTCGTGCACGGGGAGGGCGAAGCCGGCGAAGGGGCGCACCGTCTGCACCGGACCCCCTTCGTCGTCGCCAAAGACGGTGCGCAGCGGCTCGTGGCGGCGCACCACCTCGCCCAGGGCACGCTCCAGCGCCGCCACGTCCAGCGCGCCGGACAGGCGAAGGGCGGTGGGCAGGTTGTAGACGGCGCTCCCGGGGTCCATCCGGTGCAGGAACCAGAGCCGTTCCTGCGCAAAGGAGAGCGGCAGCGGCCCGCCGCGCGGCACGGGGACCACGG
>DATABT010000247.1:0-4589 GCA_036259455.1 Longimicrobium sp.
CCTGCCCGGGCGAGTAGATTTCTCAGTCGGCGCCATGGGTTCCTGCACCGGCAGCGGTCACGCAGGCGCCTCCTTCGAAATGACAGTCCCGGCGCGAGCGACTTTCATCCGACAGGGTGCGCGCAGCGCCGAACGATTCAGGATGACGTCTCCCGAATTCCGAGGTTCAGCAACACTCTCTGAGTGCGCTGGCGATGCAATCGCACGGGCGAAGCGCGATTCAGGGCGGCGAGACGTCCAGCGGCGGCGCCACGGTATCCATCCGCACGACGCCGCCGGAGATGCTGCCGCTGAAGCGGTGCCATCCCGTTTCGCTCACGTCCAGGTAGATCTCGAACGTCTCCGCGTCGCGCCACAGGGCAAAGTTCATCGCCGCGTCGGTCCCGGGCACCTCCACCGAGTCCGTGCGCACCACCACCTCGCCCGCGGCGCCGCGGCGCACCATCCCGCGCCCGAATCCCGGGCCCGGGTAGGAAACGTACGCCAGGTACCGGCCATCCGGCGAGAAGGCGGGCGCGGTGAACAGCCGGTCCGCGTCGTCGGGCAGCGCGACGAGCTCCAGCTGCCTGCGCTCCGGATGCCAGGTGAACGCCGACAGCAGGTCCGGCCCCTCGACGACGAAGCCGAGGACGGTGCCGTCCGCCAGCACCACCGGCAGCGTGTGGGTAAGCACCCGGGCGATGGTGTCCACGCCCGCCGGGGAGCGCACCTCCACGCGGCGCAGGAATCCATCCTCCAGCTCCGTCTGGTAGGGGATGGAATCCACCAGCGCCACGCGCACGGTGCCGGGAGCGGGCACCGTCCGCGCGTGCGGGGCACAGGCCGCCGCCAGGACAAGGGAGCCGAGTGCGAGCGCGCGCGTCATCCTCCTCCGCCCTCCGTTCCTCTACGCGGCCGCGGCGGCCGGCTCCACCCGCTCGGGGAGGCGCGGCGTGTCGGGGTCTTCCGGAAAGCCCTTCTCCGAGGCGCGCATGAAGGCGTCCACCACGGCGGGGTCGAACTGGCTGCCGGCGTTGCGGCGGATCTCCTGCAGGGCGTGCTCGCAGGTGCTGCCGTTGCGGTAGGGGCGCGAGCTGATGATGGCGTCGTACGTATCCACCACCGCCACGATGCGCCCCTGCAGGCTGATCGCCTCGCCGCGCAGGCCGTACGGGTAGCCGGAGCCGTCGAAGCGCTCCTGGTGATGGAGCACCGCGGGAAGGCCGGGGCGCAGGAACGAGCTGCGCTCCATGATGGTCGCGCCGATCTCGGGGTGGCGCTTCATCTCGTCGTACTCGTCCGTGGTCAGCGCGCCGGGCTTCTTGAGCACGTCGTCGCGCACGCCGATCTTGCCCACGTCGTGCAGCAGCGCGCCCACCCACAGCGCCCGCAGGTCGTCGCCGCGCAGCCCCAGCTCGCGGCCGGTGGCGGCGGCGTAGCGGGCCACGCGCTCCACGTGGCCGCCCGTGTAGTCGTCGCGCGTCTCGATGGCGGCGGCCAGGGAGCGCAGCGCGTCCATCAGCAGCGCCTCGATCTGCCCCGCCTGCTCGGCGACGCGCTCCTCCAGGTGTGCCTGGTAGCTGCGGTTCTCGCGGAGCAGGCGGCGGTAGCTGAGCGTGCGCTCGGCGGCCAGCAGCACCTCGTCCACGTTGAACGGCTTGACCAGGTAGTCGTCCGCCTGCAGGCGCAGCGCCTCTACCGCGTTCTCCACCGTTCCCGCGCCGGTGAGGATGATGAACCCCACCGTGTCGTCCAGGGCGCGCACGCGGCGCAGCAGCTCCAGCCCGCCGATCCCCGGCATCTGCAGGTCGCTGAGGATGAGGTCCGCGCCCAGCGCCCCGAACAGCCGCAGCGCCTCCTCGCCCGAGTCCGCCTCGTGCACCGCGTAGCGGTCCGCCGGAAGGATGCCGCGCAGCACGGCGCGGATGGCCGCGTCGTCATCGGCCACCAGCACGCGCAGGGGATGCGTCACGGCGCCACCGTGCCCGGCCCGGCCGTGAACCCCTGCGCCTCCACCACCACGTCGTGGGCGATGCGCAGCCCCGCGCGCCCGCGCACCGAAAGCTCCGACGCCGCCACCGTGGCCACCTCACCCCCGTTCACCAGGAAGCGCACCGAATCCGCGCCCACCCGCACCTCCAGGTCGTTGTAGCGCCCCTCGCCGTCCGCGTCGCGCGCCACGTCGGGGTCCCGCGTCCAGTCACGCACGACCGGGGTCTGCGCTCCGTCACGGCGTTTGATGAGGAAGCTGCCGTCTCCGCGGACGAGGAAGTAGCTGTAGCGCTGCTCCGCCTCGCCCCCCTCCAGGCTGGTGCCGCCGAAGATGAGCCCGTACCCCTCGTGCAGCCGCCCGGCGCGCTTGCGCAGGCTGGCGCGCACGCTGTACGGCGGCGCCAGCTCCGCCGCGCCCTCGGGCCACAGGATGGTGTGCGGCCCCGTCTCGATGACGGTCGCCTCGCCCTGCGTGATGGTCACGCCGCCGGCGGGATTGGTGCGCCACGCGGGTGCGGACGCGGCCGGCGCGGGCTGCTGCGCCGTGGGAGCCGCGGATCCGGTGGTGTCGGCCGGCCTCGCCTCGGCGGTGCGGGAGTCTCCGCCGCACGCGGCAAGCAGCAGCAGGGCGACGGGGAGAATGCGATGTGTCATGGGTCTGATGGCTTCAGCGACGCCTGGAGGGCATCCAGGGGCAGGTCGCGGATGGGAATCTCCAGCGGGACCACGATCTCGGCCTCCGTACGGGTGCGCAGGCGAAAAGTGTCGCGCAGGTGCACCGGCATGTTGGTGCGGATGGGGATGTTCGCCCTGACGGGCACCGGCACGTTGCGGTCCCCGAACGGGGTGTTGACCGGCAGGTTGAAGGTGGTGTTGATGGGGAGCGTGGTGTTCACCCGCACCAGGTATCGCTGGTCGATGGGGACGTCGAAGTGCACCGGCGTTCCCACGGGGATGCGCACCGTGTACTTCAGGGTCGCGTCCTGCGTCCTGAGCCGCTCGATGACGCGCCCCAGTGCCGGCGCCAGCAGCCGTTCCGGGTTGCGGAGCGCCAGGAACAGCACCCCGTTGAGCGCCAGCGACAGCAGCGCCACCGCCAGCGCCGCGGGCGCCAGCCACCGAGCGCGTGTGTTGGACGCGTTTTCGTTCACGTTGCGGCCTGCTTCTGCGCGGGGACGAAAAAGACCGCGAAACATAAAGACGGCCGGGGCGAGTCGGAAAGGTGCGGAGCCGTCCTGCGGATACGGGAGCGATCAAGATCGCGGAGAGATGAGCCAGAGCCTGGCGGTAGCGGAGTGACGGCGACGGTGACGGCCGGTGGCGTGGTCCTGTCGCGGGGCGTGTGGGAGTCCTGATCAGACGGCGTGCGGCAGGAGGCCATCCGCGTTTTTTTGGGAAGGGGTGGTGCCTGCCCAAGCGCACGGAATCCGCGGCACTCAACACCTGAGGCGCGATCGGGCGAAGTCTGCCCCTGCGCGGCCCGGCAGACTGGAGCGAATGAATTCGCCGCTGGCAAATCGCGAAGCCCGCCTCCGCGGACTGCACGGGCGAGATCCTGCAGGAGGCGGGGCACCAGCACGGGCGGGTAGATTTCTCGGTCGGCGCCACGGATCCGCGCAAGGAGAGGGTCCCTCGCGGCGCCTCTCTCGAAACGACATCATTGGGAGAATCGATGGGCGTGCTGGTGAAGCCCTGTTTGCGAGGAACGAGCAAAGACGGGCCTTGTGGCTGTTCTAGCCGCGGGTTCACCCGCCCTCGGCGAGGCGGGCGATGACGCGCGACAAGAAGGGACGCGAGCGCCGCCCGCGTCCCCTCTCATCGTCTTCCAATCCAGCGAATGACGCCTTACGCCATCATCCTGCGCACTTCCTCGGTCATGCGCGGCAGGATCTGGTGCAGGTCGCCCACGATGCCGTAGTCGGCCACCTTGAAGATGGGCGCTTCGGGGTCCTTGTTGATGGCGACGATGTAGCGCGAGGTGCGCATGCCGGCCAGGTGCTGGATGGCGCCGGAGATGCCGACCGCGATGTACAGCGTGGGCGACACCGTCTTGCCCGTCTGCCCCACCTGCTCGCCGTGCGGGCGCCAGCCGGCGTCCACCACCGCGCGCGACGCGCCCACGGCGCACTTGCCGCCGAACGCGTCCGCCAGGTCTTCGATGAGCTTGAAGTTCTCCGGTCCGCCCAGCCCGCGGCCGCCGGAGACGATGATGGGCGCCTCGCCCACGTCCATCTTTTCCGCCGCGCCCGCCCTGATCTCGCGGACGATGGCGCCGAAGTCGGCCTGGTTCACCGACACGTCCAGCGTCTGCACCTCGCCGGCCTTCTGGTTCTCCGCGGGGAGAAAGACGTTGGGGCGCAGCGAAAGGACGGCGGGCTTGCCCGTGGGCGCCACCTGCGCGATCAGCTTGCCGGCGAACTCGGGGCGGGTGGCCACGATCTGCCCGCCCTGCACCTCCAGCGCCGTGCAGTCGTTGGCGTAGCCCACGCCCAGCCGCGCCGCCACGCGGGGCGCCAGGTCGCGGCCCATGGAGCTGGCGGGGAAGAGCGCCGCGTCGCAGCCGTGCTCCTGGATGAACCTGCTGGCGACCGTGGTAAAGCCTTCCGCGGAGTACTTGC
>DATABT010000248.1:0-3875 GCA_036259455.1 Longimicrobium sp.
GCTGGAGCCACTGGCCGTGCCCTTCGCCTGGTTCCGGCGCCGCCCCGGCGCGCGGCCGGACTTCGGCCGGCTCGCCATCACCGACGACGGCCAGACGGTCGCGTTCGGCGAGTGGGAGGTGAGCACCGACGCCATCCTGTACGCCCACGACGCCGCGTACCGCAGGCGGGCACGGGCGCGGCAGCTGGAGCAGGACGATTCGTTCGGGGCGTCCATCCGCCGGCTGCGGCTGTCGCACGGGTTGCGGCGCGGCGACTTCCCCGGAATCTCCGACAAGGAAATCGCGCGCATCGAGCGGGGCGAGATCGCCACGCCGCACCGGCGCACGCTGCAGACCATCGCCGGCACGCTCGGCGTGGCCGTGGAGGAGCTGGGAACGTACTGACGTGCAAACGCGGAGGCGCGGAGATACGGTCTCCGCGCCTCCGCGTGTCGTCGTGCCCCGTGCGTCGTGCCCCGTGCGTCGTGCCTACGTGCGGACGCGGAGCATGAGGACGAGGCCGGCGACCAGGAAGAGGAGGTTGGGGCCCCAGGCGGCCAGCATGGGGTCGATGGCGCCGCTGCTCCCCAGTGCCTTTCCGACGCGGAAGAGCAGCATGTAGATGATGGTGATCCCCAGGCTGATTCCCACGCCGTACGCCGCGCCGCCGCGGTTGCTGCTGGTGACCAGCGGCGCGCCGAAGAGGACGATGACGATCACGGCCAGGGGGACGGAGAGCTTGAGCGCCTGCTCCACGCGCAGCGGCAGCGCGTCGCCGCCGGAGCGCTCGATGGCGCCCACGAAACGCGACACCTCGGCGTAGCGCATCTGCTCGGGGTCGCGCGGCTCCGCCATCAGGTCCTCGGGCGTCTCGATCAGCCCCGGGATGGAGAGGGTGTCGAACTTGTCGGCCTCTTCGCGGCCGTCGGGGTGCAGGGTGCGGTTCCATCCATCCTCGAACCGCCATCCGCCCCGCTGCCGCCAGACGGCGCGCCGCGCGAACAGGTGCTTGCCGGGTACCTTCTCGGTCGCGTTGCTCTCCAGCGACACCTCGCTCAGCTCGCCCGTGCCCGCGTCCAGGCGGCGGGCGGTGAGGATCCCCTCGCGCTCGGTCTGGAAGACGAAGTTGATGCGCGGGCCGTTCACCGCCGTCGTGGTCGCCTCGCCGCGCAGGGCCGCGGCCTTGCGGAGCGTGGCGGGCACCAGCTCGCTGAGGCCGAAGGCGCCGGCGCTGAGGACGATGGAGAGCAGGCCAATGGGGATGAACAGCCGCCAGAAGCTCACCCCGCCGGCCTTGGCGGCGGTGATCTCCTGGTGCCGGGTGAGGCCGCCGATGGTGAACACCGTCGCCACCAGGGCGGCGATGGGAAAGGCGTAGACCATGAACTGCGGGAACTGGTAGACGTACGCCAGCCCCAGGCGGTCGAGCGCCACCCCGCGGTCCATGTAGCGGTCGATGTTGTCGGTGATGTCGCCGATGATGAACAGCAGGGGCAGCCCCAGCACCAGCATGAAGAAGGTGGTGATGAACTGCCGCATCACGTAGCGGTCCAGCAGCTTCATCACGGGCGCGCCCTCCGCAGGCGGGCCAGGGGCGCCGCGGCCGCGTCGCGCACGGCCTGCAGCAGCTGGTCCCAGGCGCTGCTCCGGGCCGTGGACGTCTCGCGGCCCATGGTGGCGAGGCCGAAGACGCCCAGGACGGTCATCACCCCGTTCATGACCCACATGGCGAACACGGGGGTCACGATGCCGCGGCCGGCCAGCGATTCGCCGCCGATCAAGCCGACGTAGTAAAGGGAGAAGACGGCCATGCTGGTGGCGATCACCATCCCGATCCCGCCGCCGCCGAAGCGCAGGGCCAGCGGCGCGCCCACGAGGACGAAGACGAGCGAGGCCACGGCGATGGAGTACTTCTTGTGGATCTCCACCAGGTAGTTGCGCATGCTCTCTTCCAGCTGCCCCACCTGCCGGCCGTTGTTGGCCAGCATGTCGGCGGTGCGGCGGGTGCGCGTGCGCAGGTTGCGGCGCTCGGCCTCCATGGCGGCGCGCATCTCCGGCTCCATCTGCGTCTGCGCGTCCACGGTGCCGGCCGGACCGGGCGTGTCGGACTGCGGGTCCTTGCCGGTGAGCGCGAACTCCAGGTCCTGCAGCGCGCTCTGCCGCAGCGTCCGGGTCTCTTCCGCGCGCTGGCGGGAGAGGGTGTCGATCTGCGCCTGCAGCATGCCGATGGTCATCTCGCGGTCGCCGCGGTAGCCGTCGGGCCGGTTGTTGCGCTGCAACTGGTTGCCCACGTCGGGAACGCCGAAGATCTGCTTCTGGAAGTAGACCCGGCGGAACGTGCCCGGCTCGGCGGAGCTCACCTCGCGGGTGTGGCCGTCGTACAGTTGCAGGATCATGTCCGTGCCGTTGCCGCTGAACGAGGCGCGGCCGCTGTCGGCAAAGACGGTGTGCAGGGTGGCGGGGTTGCTGACGTCGAACATCTGCACGTCCCACATGCGGTTGGTGCCCGGCTCGATGCGGGCCGCGCGCAGGTAGTACACCTTTCCGCCGCTCTGCGGGGTGATGCGGTTGAGGGTCTGCTCCTCCAGCAGGAAGGTGGGGGTCTTGCGGCCGATGTCGATGATGAGCTGGCTCCACCGGTGGTTGGCCTCGGGGAGCACGCGGTCGTTGAAGACGATCATTCCGGCGGTGATGATGCCGGCGGCCACCAGCAGGGGCGCCAGCATGCGCCGCAGGTCCACGCCGCTGGCCTTGAGCGCGGTGATCTCGTTCTCCGCCGTGAGGTTGGAGAAGGTGAAGAGCACCGCCGCCAGCACCGCCATGGGAAAGGTCAGCGCGACGGTGGCGGGGAGCGCCAGGACAAAGAACTCGGCGATCACCCGCGGCGGCAGCCCCTTGCCGGCCAGGTCGGCAAGGCGGCGCGCCAGGGTGTTGATGAGGATCACCCCGGTGAGGGCGAAGAACGAAAAAAGAAACGGGCCAAAGTGCGCCCGCATCAGGTACCGCGTAAGGATTTTCATCCGGTCCGATCGGGACTTGCCGGTGGTGGGGGCCGCCCAGTAAGATACGCGGCGGGCGGGGACGGTACAACCTCCGCCGTCCATACCGTCCGCAATCTCCCCCTTCAATCGTCGGATTCCGTGATACCGACCCGCGGCGCCCTGCGTTCCGCGGCGCTGGCCGGCGCGCTGCTGCTGGCCGCCTGCGCCGACCGTTCGCCCCCCGCGCCGGAGTTCAACCCCGACCGGGCGTGGTCCTTTCTCAACGCGCAGCTGGCCAACGGGCCGCGCTACGCGGGAAACCCGGGCCACGCGCGGCAGCTGGCGTGGCTGATGGACCAGCTGAAGTTCCGCGCCGACACGGTGTTCCAGCAGAAGTTCACCGCGCGGGACAGCGCGGGAAAGCCGCTGGAACTGGCGAACGTGGTGGCGCGGTTCCGCCCGGAGATGGAAGACCGCGTGCTCCTGGTGGCCAACTGGGACACGCGGCGGCGGGCGGAGGGCTCGCCGGAGCCGCTGGACCGCAAGTTCCCCGTCCCCGGCGCCAACCTGAACGCGTCGGGGGTGGCGGTGCTGATGGAGATGGCGCAGCTGTTCAAGGAGCAGCCCCCGCCCGTGGGCGTCGACCTGCTGCTGGCGGACGGGGACGACTACTCGCGCGAGGTGCGGATGGCGGGGACGCGGCACTTCCTTCAGTCCATGCCCGGATACCGGCCGCGCTACGCCGTCGTCCTTCAGGGCGTGGCGGACGTGGAGGCGCGCTTTCCGATGGACTCCGTTTCCGCGGCGTCGGCGGCGGAGCCGGCGCGGCGGATGTGGGAGGCTGCGCGGCGGCTGCGCTACGATTCCGTCTTCGTTCCCGGGGTGGCGAAGCCGCTCGACAACCAGGGGCCGGT
>DATABT010000249.1:0-4295 GCA_036259455.1 Longimicrobium sp.
GGGGTGGGGGCGGCGCAGGGGGTAGCCAGCTCCGTCACCGGGCGATTGACGCACGTTGTGAATTTGAAACGGAAACCGCCGCGGCCGCGCCAGGAGCGAATGAATTCGCCGCTGGAAATTGCAAAGCCCGCCTTCGCGGACCGCATCGCCGCCTTTTTGCCGCGAGTGGCAAACGGATGTGCGCCCGCGGAGTGCAACAACGGCGTCGCAATCAGGTCGCCGCCGCGACGGCCGGGTGCGATTCCCTGTCGCGGGGGCGGCAGGTGGGTACATCAAACCGCGTGCGGCAGGGGCTCATCCGAATTTTTGGCTCATCGCGTTCGTTGCAACGGACCGTGGTCCGTGGTGTCCACACGCCGCGCAGTGTCATTGCCAGGGAGGCGCCCGATGGATCTGCGCCGGTGCGGGATCTTCAGCGCCGGCCGAGGAATCTGCTCACCCATGCTCGTGAATCCCACGCTCGTGGATCGCGTCCGGTCGCGGACTCGCCCGGTCGGTACGCCCCAGATGGGCGCGTGCGGGGCGGAAAACCTGCGGGGCCGGGATTCAGCCCGCAGGCCGGCCACCCGTCCCGGAGAGTAGATTTCTCAGTCGGCGCCAGGAGTTCCTGCACCGGCGGCCCTCACGCGGGCGCCTCCTTCGAAATGACAGCGGCGCGCGTAGCGTTCAACTGAACCGACGACAAACCGAATTGTTTGGGGGAGGAGTGATGCTCGTCCAGGCATCGCGGACCCCGGCTATCCGGACCACCTGAAGCGCGATCCCGTAATCTCAGCCCGTGCAGCGAAAGGGGGGCAACGCGACTGGATTCCGGCTTCACCAGTGCCGGGCGAAATCCGCATCACCCTCGGAAAGGTTTGATCCGTTCAAGACAGGCGCAGCCGGACCGTGTAATGTCGGCAGAGCGGAGCGGGTCCGTCCCGCTCTCTCACCGACATCGACAGGAGAGCCATTGATGCGCATCTCGCGAGGACTCCCCATGGCCGCCATCGCCCTGACCGCCGCCTGCGGGCCGGAGCCGTACGCGTCCCCCAGCCCCGCACCGCACGCGTCCGCGGAGCCGCGCGTGCTGGCGGACAGCCTGGAACCGTTCGTCCAGGAACTGGTGGCGGACGGGTTCATCCCCGGCGTGGCGATCGCCGTCGTCACGCGCGACGGGCCGTCGTACCTGCGCGGCTTTGGCGTGCGCGACGTGCGCACGCGCGAGCCGGTCACGCCGGGGACGGGCTTCTACATCGCCTCGTCCACCAAGTCGTTCACCGGCACGCTTGCGGCCATGCTGGACCAGCGCGGCGTCATCGACCTGGACGCGCCGCTGAGCCGCTACCTGCCGGAACTGCGGATGAACGCGCCGCTCTCCGCGGATTCCATCACGCTGCGCTCGCTGCTGACGCACACCAGCGGGCTGCGCAACCCGCCGGTCGTATTCCGAACCGCGTTCAGCGGCGTGCACGACGACCAGACCATCATCCGTCTGCTGGGGCAGAGCACGCCCATCCCGCGCACCTACCGCTACGACAACCTGGGCTACGTGGCCGCCGCGCTGGTCATGGAGCGCGTCACCGGCCGCGAGTGGCAGGATCTGCTGCGCGACGAAGTCTTTCGCCCCCTGGGGATGACGCGGACCACCGCGCGCGTCAGCGAGGCGCACGGCGCCGGCTGGCCCATGGCGTCGCCGCACCTGACCGGCGCCGACAGCGTGGTTCGCCTCACGCTGGAGAAGCAGGACAACACCATGCACGCCGCCGGCGGCATGCTCACCACTGCGGAAGACCTGGTCCGCTGGCTCCAGGCGCAGCTGAACGCCGGGCGGGTGGAGGGACGGCAGGTCCTTCCCGAAGCCGTCATCCGCACCGCGCACACGCCGTACGCGACGCAGATGGACACCTTCTACCGCTACGTCCGTACCGGCTACGGGCTCGGCTGGCACAGCGCGGATTACGAGGGCGAGCGGATGATCCACCACTTCGGCGGCTTCGAAGGGTGGCGCGCGCACATCTCCTTCCTGCCGGAGGGGGGGATCGGGGTCGCCGTGCTGATCAACGACTCGTCACCCATCGGTGGCTCCGCGGCCGACGTGATCGCCAGCTACGCGTACGATCTGCTGCTGGCCCGCCCCGGCGTGAACGCGACGTACGCCGCCGAGCGCGAGCGAATGGCGCGCAACGCGGAGCAGTGGCGGCAGCGCGTGCGCGAGGACCTGGCCAGCCGCGCTGCGCGTCCGCCCACGCCCGACGCGCGCAAGCCGTTCTTCGCGGGCACGTACGACAGCGACATGATGGGCACCATGGACGTGCGGCTGCGTGAGAGCCGGGAGCTGTGGGCCACGCTGGGCAACCTGTCCGCGCGTCTGGATCCGTTCACCCGCCCCGACGCGTTGCGGGCGGAGTTCCTGCCCGGGAGTGGGCAGGTGCTGCAGTTCTTCTTTCGCGACGACCGCACCCCCGCCGACAGCGCGAGCCTGAACGGCATGGTCTTCCGCCGCCGCCCCGGCAGCTGACGCGCCCAAAGCCGGGATTCAGCCATGAAGTACAAAGGATATTCGGGCTCCGTCGAACCCCCTCCGGCATCCCCAGCCGGAATGCCGAGCCGGTACGATCCCGACGACCGGCTCTTTTGCGGAAGGGTTGAAGGGATCACCGACATCGTGTCGTTCGAGGGTACCACCGTGGAGGAACTGGAGGCCGATTTCCGCGCGGGAGTCGATGATTATCTGTCGTTCTGCGAGGAGCGGGGTGTCGAGCCGCAGCGCCCCTGCTCTGGCAAGTTCGTCCTCCGCATCAGCCCAGAGCTGCACCGCGAGGCATTGATGGCGGCAAGGACCCAGCGCGAGAGCCTGAACACCTGGATTACGCGTGCCATCGAGGCGCGGGTTGGCGCCAAGGAGCGCCCGGCCGACAAGCCCCGGCCCAGGACAAAGCGCGCCGCGTAATGAAAGCGGGCCCGGGATGCGTCCCCGGCCCGCTGCGGTTTGTCCGATCCCACCACCACCTCACGTCCCCCGCCGGATCTCCGGGACGATGGGGATGGTCATCGTCCGGTTGCCGCGGCGCACCTCGAAGCGCACGGGCTGCCCGGGGCTCAGGCGGTCGAAGAAGGGGCCGGCGCCGCGCTCGGTGAGCTCGTGTCCGTTGATGCGCAGCACCACGTCGCCGGCGCGCAGGCCCGCGCGCTGGGCGGGGCTGCCGGGGACGGCGGCCTTGATGCGCATGGGCTCCGTGGAGTGCCAGCGCCAGTCGTCCCCCTCGCGCCGCCAGCCGCAGTCGCCGCAGTCCAGCTCCATGCCGAAGTAGATGCGCGGCCCCGCCTCCGCGTCCGCCCTCGCCTCCGGCGAGCCCGGCGGCGGCGCCTGCGGCCGTGCGGCCGTGGGCGTGACGGACAGCGAGGGCGTGTTGCACCCGGGGCGTGGTGTCACGCTCACCCGCATTTCCGAACCGCCGCGGCGGATGCGCAGCGCGACGGGCACGCCGGGGCGCAGGTTGGCCAGCCGCCGCCCGCCGTCGCGGGTGGTTATCAGCGCGCCGTCGATGGCCAGGATCTGGTCGCCGTCGCGCAGGACGCTGGCGGAGGGGCCGTCCGGGTCCAGCCGCCACACCTTCGGCTCCGTGGAGAAGTCGTGGGTAAACCCGCGGCCGTCCCGCGCGTTGACGGCGCACGATCCGCCCACGCACTGCAGCAGCCCGATCCCCAGCGTCGCCGTGCGCGGCATGCCCTCGGCGCAGGTCTGCGCATCCGCCGCGCGGGCAGTCAGCATCAGCGCCAGCGCGGTGGCGAGGCGGCGGCAGGACGGGCGCGCGATCCGCATCATCCGCATCCTCAGAAGATTACGGACGAGCGCGGCGTGTCCGGCTGCACCGGCGCCTGCCGCGTCAGGGCCGCCGTGCGGTAGAGGTTCACGGCGGAGGTGTCGTCCGTGCGCAGGCGCGTGAGCTCGCGCGAGGCGCCATAGCACGCGGCGATGGTCGCCTCGCGCCCCTGCGCCGTGGCCAGGCTGTCGCGCCCGCGGGAGAACGCGACGAAGCGGGCGACGGCGGCCACGTACTCCGACCCCGCGCGCTGCACCTGCGCCGCCGCCTCCATGGCCGTCGCCACACTGTCCGCGGCCACCAGGATGGCGGCGGAATCCCCCGTCCCCGAAAACCGGCCGCCGCCGAAGCCGATGGTGAACACCAGGGCCGCCGCGGCGGCGCGCGCCACCCAGGCCGGCATCCGCCGCCGCTTCCGGCGCTCGTCGGCCAGCGAAATGACGCGCGGCACCGGCACCTGCGCGGGGCGCTCCTCCGCGGCCAGGCGGG
>DATABT010000250.1:0-2275 GCA_036259455.1 Longimicrobium sp.
GCGGCTCCACGCGGGAGCCGCGCCCTCTGTTGCGCGCTCACGCCAGCCGCGCGCGGCGGAGAAGCTGGGCGTTGATGGCGACGATGACCGTGCTGAGCGACATCAGCACCGCGCCCACGGCGGGGGAGAGGACGACGCCCCAGCGGTAGGCGACGCCCGCGGCCATCGGGATGGCGACGATGTTGTAGCCTGCGGCCCACCACAGGTTCTGTACCATCTTGCGGTACGTGGCGCGGGAGAGGGCGACGATGCGCGGCACGTCGCGCGGGTCGCTGCGCACCAGCACCACGTCGCCGGCCTCCACGGCCACGTCCGTCCCCGCGCCGATGGCCACGCCCACGTCCGCGCTCACCAGCGCAGGCGCGTCGTTCACCCCGTCGCCCACCATGGCCACGCGCTTGCCCTGCGCCTGCAGCGCGCGGATGCGCTCGGCCTTGTGCTCCGGCAGCACCTGCGCGATCACCGTGTCGATCCCCAGCTCCCTGGCCACGGCGTCCGCCACGGGCTGCGCGTCGCCGGTGAGCATCACCACCTCGATGCCCGCCTCCTGCAGGCGGCGCACGGCCTCCGCGGACTCGGGGCGCACGGCGTCCGCCGTGGCGAAGGCGGCGAGGACGCGCCCGTCCTCCACCAGGTAGACGGCGGAGCGCCCCGCCGCCCCCGCGCGCTCGGCCGCATCCGCCAGCGCGGGGGGAAGATGGATCCCGTCCGCCTGCAGCAGGTTGGGCCCGCCCACGCGCAGGTCGCGGCCCTGCACCCGCGCGCGGACGCCGCGGCCGGGGATGGCCGTGAAGCCCTCCGCCGCCGGCGGCGCCAGCCCCCGCTCCTGCGCGCTGCGAACGATGGCACGCGCCACCGGATGCTCGGAGTCCGCCTCCACGGCGGCGGCCAGGCGCAGCGCCTCGTCCGCATCCACCCCCTCGTCCACCGCCACGTCAACCACGCGGTGCTCGCCCAGGGTGAGCGTCCCCGTCTTGTCGAACACGACGGCGTCGATCCGGCGCGCCTCCTCCAGCCCGCGCCGGTCGCGCACCAGCAGCCCGCCGCGTGCGCCCAGCGTCGTGGAGATCGCCACCACCAGCGGCACGGCGAGGCCGAGCGCGTGCGGGCAGGCGATGACCAGCACCGTCACCATCCGCTCCACCGCGAACGCGGGGTCGCCGCGGCGCACCGCCAGCCAGACGAGGAGCGTCGCCACGCCGGAAAGCAGGGCGATGATGGTCAGATAGAACGCCGCGCGGTCCGCCAGTGCCTGCGCGCGGGAGCGGGAGGTCTGCGCCTGCTCCACCAGCCGCACGATCCCCGCGAGCGCCGTCTTCTCTCCCGTCCCGGTCACCCGCACGCGCAGCGAGCCCTCGCCGTTCACCGTGCCCGCGATCACCGTCTCGTCCGCGCGCTTCTTCACGGGGCGCGACTCGCCCGTGAGCATCGACTCGTCCACGGAGCTCTCGCCACTGAGCACCGAGCCGTCCGCGGGAACGCGCGCGCCGGGGCGCACCAGGACGACGTCGCCCTCGCGCAGCGCATCCACCGGCACCTCCTCAGTGCGCTCGCCCACCACGCGCTCCGCGGTCGCCGGGAGCAGTTTCGCCAGCTCGCGCACCGCCCCCTGCGCCTGGGTGATGGAGCGCATCTCGATCCAGTGCCCCAGCACCATGATGGTGACCAGCGTGGCCAGCTCCTCCCAGAGCGGCATCCCGGGAAAGCCCAGCGTGACCGCCGCGCTGAAGACGAACGCCACGGTAATGGCCAGGGAGATGAGCGTCATCATCCCCGGCAGCCGGTCCCTGAGCTCCTGCACGGCGCCCCGCAGGAACACGATGCCGCCGTAGAGAAAGACGGCCGTGCCGAACACGGGCGCGATCCACCGCGAGCCGGGGAACGCGGGCGCGTGCCATCCGGTGAGCGACATCAGCATGTGCCCCCAGATGACGGTGGGGATGGTCAGCGCGAGCGTCAGCCAGAACTTGCGCCTGAACATCTCCACGCTGTGGCCGGCATGTTTGTCGTGCCCCTCGTGCCCCTCGTGCCCGCCATGACCGCCGTGCATCGCGTGCGCGCCGGGCATCTCCCCGTGCCCCGCATCCGCGGCGGGAGGTGGATGATGCGCGTGATCATCCGCCCCGTCGTGCGTCTTTCCGAGGTCCGCGTGCGCGGCGGGAGGCGGATGATGGGCGTGGTGATCGTCCGCCGGAAGATGTCCGGGCGGATGGGGGATTTCCGGGTGCTCCGGATATCCGGGCTCCACCGGCGGCTCGTCCCCGGCCGGGGGCGG
>DATABT010000251.1:0-1571 GCA_036259455.1 Longimicrobium sp.
CCCGCGCCCTGCGAGAGCGTACTACCGATGATCGTGACGGCCCACCTGTACAGCGGCCGGCCCAACCCCACCTGGCCGCTCGACGACGCCGGGGGCGCGGAACTGGCCCGCCGCCTGGCGTCGCTCCCGGCCGTCCCCGCCCCCCAGGCACCGTCGCCCCGGCTGGGGTACCGCGGGCTGGGCGTCACCCTGCCCGGGGACGTGCTGGAAGGCTGTACCTCCGTGCGGGTGATGCACGGCCGCGTGCGCGCGGAGTGCCCGGACGGCCCGCGCGAGCTGCTGGACGACGACCGGGCGCTGGAGCGCTGGCTCCTGCACCGTGCCCGCGGCTCCCTTCCCGATCGCGTCGTCTCTTCCATCGCGCGGGCCGCCGGCCTCTGACACGGACCTGCGGAGAGTACGGTGACGGCGCGTTGCGCGCAGCCTCTTCCGCGGTTCCGACTTGGCGTCCGCCGCCGGCGCATCCGGAAGGTGCGGCAGAAGACGCGCATCGGGCTCTCGTGCGGCTTCGGACGGCGTTCGCCGTGACTCCGATCTCCATCAACACCTTTCGATGGAGACGCGCCTCGTCAGGTGCCGCTCACTCCCTCCCGCCGCGGTGCCGTCGCTGAGCCGCAGTACGACCTGCCGGCCGGACGACCCGATGCGCGTCTTCCCTTCGAGCGCACCGGACGGGTGGTAGCGGCAACCTCCATCCTCTTCAAAGAGTCGGATGGACCCCGGCACCTCCATCCGGGTGCCGCCCATGATCGGCCAGCGCGAGGCCGGTTCAGCGCACACGGCGGTGTGATTGGCACGCGCCCTCCGCGAGGAGCCGCCAGGTGGACTCCCGCCGAGCGAATCAGGCGCTGCCTTCATCGAGCAGATCCAGCGCGTCGGAGGCGACGGCGGGGGCCAGGCGGTACCCGGAGCCGGAACAGGCGCCCGCGACGATGAAGCCCGGCGCGGCCGCGGTGACCAGCGGGTCCCAGCCGGGCGTGTATGCATCGCACCAGACGCGGCCGCCGATCACCCCGTCCGCCAGCGGAGGCACGCGGCGGCGCAGCACCTCCAGCGCCACCTCGCGGTCGGCGGGGAGGATGGCGAGCCCCGGTCCCGGCTCCACGTCCCACTCGCGCGAGGTGAAGGAGAAGATCCACTCGCCGCGCTCGTACGCCGGGACGAGGAACGCGTCGTCATCGAAAAAGAAGAGCAACGGAGCGCCCGCGGGCGGCGGACCTTGCAGGTGCAGCGCGGCCACCTTCTTTACCCGCACCCCCGCCGCGCTCGCCGCCGCCGCGCCCGGTCCAACGCCCGGCCACGGGCCCGTGCACGCCAGCACCCGCCGCGCCCGCAGCGCACCGCCATCCGCCAGGCGCAGGGTGAATCCGCCGTCCTCCTCGTCCACCGCCTCCACGCGCGTCCCTTCGCGGCACTCGCTCCCCCGCGAGGCCCGGAAGCGCGCCGCGCGAGCACCGGCGACCAGCGCCGGGATCGTCCGGTACGCCGTGTCGCCCGCGAGAACGCGCTCGCCGGGCGCCAGCACGAGGCCCGGAAAGACCGCGTGCAGCCACGCGATCTCGTCCGCGCGC
>DATABT010000252.1:0-2083 GCA_036259455.1 Longimicrobium sp.
TGGGCTTCCTGGCCATCCGTCGCCGGGACGTGGCCAGGCACCGGGCCTGGATGATCCGCGCGTACGCGATCGCGCTGGCCGCCGGTGCCCAGGTGTTCACACTCGGGATCGGCGAGGCGATCGTCGGCAAGGGCGACACCAGCAACGCCCTCTTCGCCGGCGCGGGCTGGGTGATCAACCTCGCTGTCGCGGAGTGGGTGATCCGCCGGGGACGCCGTCCGGGTGCCGGGGCTCGTCGCCGCTCCCATGGAGAAGATGGGGCATGGCCAGCACGTGGATCAGTCCCAAGGCAGCGAAGGGAGCACCCAGCGGGATCGCCGGCCGCGGCCTCGTCGCCGTCGACGCGATCGCCGCAGGGGAGGTCGTCGGGGTGAAGGGTGGTTCCGTCGTGACCACCGAGCAGCTGCGGGCCCTTCCCGAGCGGCTGCAGAACTCCGCTGTCCAGATCACCGACGACCTGCACCTCGTCGCGCTGACCGAGGACGAGTACGAGGCGGTGATGCTGTTCATCAACCACTCGTGCGAGCCGAACGTCGGCTTCGCCGGCAACGTCGTCCTCGTGGCGATGCGGGACGTCGACCCGGGCGAGGAGCTGACCACGGACTACGCGATGTTCGACGACCACGAGGGGTCCATGGACTGCGCCTGCGGGCGGCCGACCTGCCGGAAGGTCGTCGACGGGCGGGACTGGATGCGCCCGGATCTGCAGGAGCGCTACCGCGGCTACTTCTCCTGGTACCTGCAGCGGAAGATGTGACCGCTCAACGGATCATCGAGGAAGTTCTCGCCTCGATCCCGCGGACGACCGCGGCCATGTCCGCCGCCCCCAGACCGAGCTCCTGCGTCTCGCCGAAGAGCGCATGGCAGACGTCCAGCAGCGGCGTGGCCATGATGCGGACGCCTACTCGTGACGCCGATGCCGTCCATCCGCCGCCTCCCGCGCCCGGTTTGGTTCGCCGCCGGGCCGGCCGGCATCACACCTCCACACCCGGCTCAACCATGCGCACGCTTCGACTTCCCCCGTTCGCCGCGCTGTTCATCCTCCTCGCCACCGCCGTGCCCGCGCGTGCGCAGACGCTGTACGGCCGCGTGACCGACGCCGTGGACGGCAGCGGCGTGACGGCCGCGCAGGTGGCCGCGGTGGACGGCACGGGCGCCACCGTCTCGTGGACCATGAGCGGGCGTGACGGACGGTTCGAGCTGCGGCTTCCCTCCGGCGGATCGTATCGGCTGCACGTGCGGCGCCTGGGGTTCAGGGACGGCATCTCGCCCGTGGTGGCCATCGGCGACGGAGACCGCATGGGCGTGGACCTGAGCATGCGGGCGGACGCGTTCCAGCTGCAGGCCACCGAGGCGCGCACGCGGGTGACGCCGCCGTTCCGCGACGCGCGGGCGCGCGGGTTCTTCGAGCGGATGGACCGCGGCCGCGGCATCTTCTACACGGCGGAGGAGATCGCCGAGATGGGCGTTTCGCACCCCATGCAGGCGCTGACGTACGCCGCCGGGGTCACCATCCAGCGCGGGCAGCTGTGGATGGGCGGCGACCGCCGCGGGTGCAGCCCCCGGCTGTACGTGGACGGCTTCTACCGTCCGGGCGAGTTCTTCAGCAACGAGCTGGAGCCCGGTGACATCTGGGGGATCGAGATCTACCGCCACGCGTGGGAGATCCCCGCCGGGCTGCCCCGCGACGACATGATCGGCACCTGCGGCATCGTGATGATCTGGACGGCGCATTCGTGAGGGGGTGAAGGGGTGATGGAGTGAACCTGAATCCTGCGATGTAGAGGCTCCGGGCCCCTGATAGCCGGTTCGGGGCTCTTCAATGGCTTCAAGGCGCACGCGGGAGGTGCTCACGACGACGCTGCAGGCGTTTTCCGGACCCGGCTCGCGGCTTCTGGGGCCCGGGTTCCTCGTCTTTTCTAGCGGGTCCCATGGCTCCGCCACAACCGCGCTCCTGGCAAGCCGGTTCTCAGCCCTCCGTCCCGCTTCGCCGCCCTGCCTACGCTGGCAGCGGTGGTCCGAGCGCCTCCATTCGGCGTAGCGCCCTGAGCAGCATCTCGCCCATGGGTTCGCCCCGCGTGAT
>DATABT010000253.1:0-2298 GCA_036259455.1 Longimicrobium sp.
AGGTGACGAGCGGGAGGGGGCGTAACTCGACGCCTGCCCCCTGCGATGAAGTTGTCCCCTCGCCGCGAGGAACGAGCGGGGAGGGCGTCGGGGGAGGGCTCCCCCGCCACGCGGGACACCAGACCACGCGCCTCGACAGATTTGCTCCCACTGGGAACAAACGTTGCGTCTACCACCTGAACCCGCAGTCCATGCGATGAACCAGGGCCCCTCGCAGATGACGCCGCACGGCATCTCCCGCCGCGCGTTCGTGCGCGCGCTCGGGATCGGCGCCGGCGCGGCGCTGGTGCTGCCCTTTGGCCAGGCGTGCACCGCGTTCGGCGCGCAGGCGGAGCCCACGGCGCGGGGCGCGGCGTCCGGGGCGCGCGGGTGGGAGATGGTGCCGGAGATACTGGCTCGCATCCGCCCGCCCTCGTTCCCCGATCGTAACTTCGTCATCACCGCCTACGGCGCGGCGGGGGATGGATCGACCGATTGCACGCAGGCGTTCCGCGCGGCGGTGGCTGCGTGCGCGCAGGCGGGTGGAGGACGCGTCGTCGTCCCGGAGGGGCGCTGGCTCACGGGGCCCATCCACCTGCGCGGCAACGTCAATCTCCACGTCCAGCGCGGCGCGACGATCGCCTTCAGCCAGGACCCGGCGGACTACCTTCCCGCCGTCTTTACCCGCTGGGAGGGGATGGAGATGATGGGCTACTCGCCACTCATCTACGCCTTCGAGCAGGAGAACGTCGCCATTACCGGCGAGGGCACGCTGGATGGCCAGGGCGACGAGACGCACTGGTGGCCGTGGAAAGGCGCCTGGAAGACGCACCCCGAGTGGGCCAACGGCCCCACGCAGCGCGAGGCCCGCAACCGCCTGGGGGAGATGGTGGAGGCCGGCGTCCCCGTCGAACGGCGCGTGTTCACCGAGGGCTCGTACCTGCGGCCGCAGTTCATTCAGCCCTACCGCTGCCGCAACGTGCTCATCGAGGGGGTCACCATCCTCCGCTCGCCCATGTGGGAGATCCACCCCGTCCTGTGCACCAACGTCACCGTGCGCGGCGTGCAGATCCAGACGCACGGCCCCAACAACGACGGGTGCAATCCCGAGAGCTGCCGGGACGTGCTGATCGAGAGCTGCACGTTCGACACGGGCGACGACTGCATCGCCATCAAGAGCGGGCGCAACGCGGACGGGCGGCGCATTGACGTGCCCAGCGAGAACATCATCGTCCGCCGCTGCCGGATGAAGGAGGGGCACGGCGGCGTCACGCTGGGAAGCGAGATCAGCGGCCACGTGCGCAACGTCTTCGTGGAGGAGTGCGAGATGGACTCGCCCAACCTGGACCGCGCGCTTCGCTTCAAGAACAACGCGCTGCGCGGCGGCATCCTGGAGAACGTCTACATGCGCAACGTCACCGTGGGGCAGGTGGCGGACGCCGTTCTCTCGGTCGACCTCTTCTACGAGGAGGGGCAGAACGGGCCGTTCATCCCCACGGTGCGCAACGTGGAGATGCGCAACGTCACCAGCCAGAAGAGCAGGTACGCGCTGTACATGCGCGCCTACGAGCGCTCGGAGATCAGCGACATCCGCATCATCGGCTGCACCTTCGACGGCGTGGAGCGGGGGAACGTGACGGAGGGCGTGCGGCGGCTGGTGATGGAGGACACCCGCATCAACGGCCGCCTGGCCGACGCCACCTCGCACGAGGTCCCCGTGCGCCCCGACACCGAGCGCCGCCCCAGCGACCTGCGCGCCACCCCCGCGCCGCGCTGACGCCGATGCGTTTCCTGATGCGCCGGGAACCCGCTCCGAGTCATCCTGAGGGAGCCGCCGCGCAGAACCTGCTGCCCGCGGCAACTCTGGCGGCGACCGAAGGACCTTCTCACCGAACCGGGGGACCGGCTCCGTGCCGCGACGCCAGCCCCTCGCCGGGGGAAGGAAGGTCCTTCGGTCGCGCCCATGGTGTTACGCGACTGCGAGTTCCGCGCGTGCGCTCCCTGAATGGAAAGGCTGGGGGTTCTGCTCGATGTGGCAGCCTCCGCGCGAGCGCCCCCTCCCGCTCGTCACCTCGCGACCTCCCCCAACAGGGTTCATCGCGGATTTCGTTGCACGCACGAAGTCTGCGCCGTGAGCCGTCATTTCGAAGGAGGCGCCCACGAGGACTTGCCTCATGCAGGATCTTGTTGCGCCGACTGAGAAATCTACTCACCCACGCTCATGGCTGGCCGCACGTCCCGGGACCCGCCTTCGATGCGCCGCACGGAAGCGGGTCGAGGACCGAGCCGTGGGCCGGATCACCAGCACGGGTGAGTAGA
>DATABT010000254.1:0-8210 GCA_036259455.1 Longimicrobium sp.
CCCTTCGTCCATCCATTTCAGGAACTTCGGCCGATCACACCAGCTTCATCGCGACCGGCTCGGCGCCGGAGTAGTCGTAGAAGCCCTTGCCCGTCTTGCGGCCGAAGTAGCCCAGGCTGACCATGCGCTTGAGGAGCGGCGGCGAGGCGTAGCGCTTCTCCTTGTACTCCCCGAACATGATGTCGCCGATCTTGTCGAGCGTGTCCAGGCCCACGAAGTCGCTCAGCACGAACGGGCCCATGGGGTAGCCGGTGCCCAGCTTCATCCCCTTGTCGATGTCCTCGATGGTCGCCACGCCCTGCTCCAGCGCGCGGATGGCGTCCATCATGTACGGCACCAGCAGCAGGTTGACGACGAAGCCCGAGTTGTCCTTGCAGACGATGGGCTCCTTGCCCAGCGACCGCGCGAACTCGAACGCCGTATCGAACACGGCGGGATCCGTGGCGATGGTCTTGACCACCTCCACCAGCTTCATCACCGGCACGGGGTTGAAGAAGTGCAGCCCCACCATCCGCTCCGGCCGCTTCGTCGCCGCGGCCATGTCGGCGATGGTGAGCGACGAGGTGTTGCTGGCGAAGATGGTCTCCGGCCCGCAGACGGCGTCCAGCGTCTGCCACATCTGGTTCTTGACGGCCAGGTCCTCCACCACGGCCTCGATGATGATGTCGCAGTCGCGCAGGTCTTCGAGGTTGGTGGTGCCCTTGAGGCGGCCCACGATGGCGTCGCGGTCCTCGGCGGCCATCTTGCCCTTCTCCACCGCCTTGCCCAGCTGCTTTCCGATGCCGCCGATGCCGCGCTCACACAGCTCGTCGCTCACCTCGCGCACCAGCGTCTCGTACCCCGCGGCGGCCGACACCTGCGCGATGCCGCTCCCCATCAGCCCGCACCCCAGCACGCCCACCCGCTTGATCTCCGCCATCCTGGTCTCTCCTTGAAGGTCACGCCGCCCGCCAAAAGGGGCGGATCGGGTTGATGTAAAGACGGTCCGTCAGCAGGGGCCGCGGCTCAGGTCCCCCTGCTCGTCGATGTGCACGGGCCACAGCTCGCCGGAAAGGGGCTCGGCCACGATGCAGAAGCGCCGCTCGTCCGCGCGTACCACGCGCGGCTGCCGAAAGTGGCGCAGCGGCAGCTCCCGCCAACCCATCTCGCGCAGAGAGTCCATGTTCGGCGCGTACGCCCCGCGCTCCATCCTGTAGGTCTCCTGAAGCGTGAACGCCTGCCTGAGCATGGGTCCCGCCTCCGCCATCCGCGCTTCGGGCGGCGCCTGCGCCCCGCGCGGGGGCTCCGCCAGGCGCGGCGCGCCGGGATCGCCCGCAACGGCCGGGGGCGGCGCTTCGCCGGGGCGGGCGCGGACGTAGCGCAGGCAGCGCGCGAGGCGGTCCGCCTCGCATAGCGAGAGCGTGGTGTCCGCCAGCGTCACCGCGTAGTCGCCGGGGGTGGAGCTCAGCAGCGCGCCCTCCCAGGTGACCAGCATGCGCGCGGGCTCCACGAACTCGTACCGCCCCACGCCGCGGAACTCGCCGCGGCGCAGCAGCACCCGCCCGCCCGCGAAGAACTCCACCTGGTCCGACGCCCCCCGCCAGCGTCCCACCACGTCCGGCGACGGCGACGGCGGTACCTTCGCCGTCGCCTGTACCACGGGAGAGTCTCCCACCGCTTCGCGGCCCGGCGGCGCGTCCCCGCGCGAATCGCCGCACGCGGCCAGCAGCGCGCACGCGAGCACGACGCATCCGCCGGCCATTCCCCGCCTCCGGGGCACCCTCATTCGCGCCGGTCCGGGCCGCCGATGCGGAATCCGCCCCATCCCCCGCCGATGTTGACGCCTCCTCCGCCCCACGGCGTACGCGGCGCGGGGACCTTGAGCTCGTTGTGCTCCAGCCGGTCCAGAAAGGATTCCATCCGGTCGTGCGTGGAGTGCTGCACGGCGCCGTAGATGCCGCGGAACCCCGCCCACGAGCCCAGCAACGCGGGAAGCCCCAGCAGCGCCACGGGATCGGCGACGGTCGTCACCAGCGCGAAGCTGGCGATCCCCGCGGCCATGCTTCCGCCCGTGGCCGCCGCGCCGGCGGCCATCCCGGCCCGCATTCCCGCCGTGTCGACGGTCAGCTCCACCAGGCAGCTCTCGTCGTCCAGCGCGGAGACGGAGACGTCCAGCTGCGCCAGGTCCATCGCCTGGTGCGACGCACCGAACTTGCGCGCCGCGCGCCCCACCACCGCCCCCACGCCGGTGCCGCGCACGTAGCGCGTGCGGTCCGGAAAGCGGCGCTGGACCACCATGTACTCGCACTTCAGCAGGTACTCCTCCACCAGGAGCCCCACCATGGCCGCGGGGCGGCGGACGGTGCGCGCCGCGCGGATGTGGCCGGGCCCCATCGCCTTCGCCAGCAAGCCGCGCTCCTCCGGCGGCCGCCCGCGCACGTCGGTGATGGCGCGGCGGACGGTGGCGGGGTCCAGCCCCAGTTCCTGTCCGATGCGGATGACCTCGCCCTCGCTGATCCCCTCGTCGGGCGCTCCGGTGGCCCCCGCCTGCAGTTCCACGGCGCGGCGGATGACGGCCTCCAGCTCCTGCGTGCTGAGGCGCCGCGCCGGCAGTCCGCCGCCGGGCGCGGGCGGCCTGGAGGGAAGGCCGCCGCCGGAAGGTCCGCTGGAGTCGGTCATGAGAGAAGGATCAGGTGCCCGGTGCCCGGCTTCAAGTGCCCGGTGGCGTGAACCGCCATTCTACTTCTACTGGGCACTTGATACTGGGTACCGGGCTCCGCCGTTTCAATCCGCCGCCAGCGCCTGCTCCGCCGCGGCCGGGAACGCCTCCACGACCAGCGCGATCCCCTGCCCGCCGCCGATGCAGGCCGTGCCCAGGCCGTAACGCTTGCCCTGGCGACGCAGCTCGTGCAGCAGGTGCACGGTGATGCGCGCGCCGCTCATCCCCAGCGGGTGGCTCATGGCGATGGCGCCGCCGGACACGTTCACCTTCTCCCGGTCCAGCCCCAGCTCCTTCTCCACCGCGCAGTACTGCGACGCGAAGGCCTCGTTCACCTCGACGAGGTCCATCTGGTCCAGGTCCATCCCCGCGCGCTTGAGCGCCGCGCGGCTGGCCGGCGCCGGTCCGATCCCCATGTGCCTGGGCTCCACGCCCGCGATCCCCCAGGAGATGAGGCGGCCAATGGGCTGCAGGCCGTTGCGCCGCGCGTATGCCTCGCTGGCGATCATCACCGCCGCCCCGCCGTCGCCGATGCCGGACGCGTTGCCGGCCGTTACCGTGCCGCCCTCCTTGAAGTACGGCTTGAGCTTCGCCAGCATCTCCGCCGTGGTCTCGGGCCGCATGTGCTCGTCGCAGGCGAATTGCGTCTCGCCCTTGCGGCTCTTGAGGGTGATGGGGGTGATCTCGGCGTCGAAGCGCTTCTGCTCGCACGCCAGCGCGGCCAGCGTCTGCGAGCGCAGCGCGTACTCGTCCACCTGGTCGCGGGTGATGCCGTACTTGTCGGCCAGGTTCTCGGCCGTCACCGCCATGGAGCAGCCGGCGAAGGTGTCCGTCAGCGCCTCCCACAGCAGGTCCTCGTAGAACTTGCCGCCGGGCCCCAGCCGCTGGTCGCCCCACCGGGCGCCGCGGATTACGTGGGGCGCCTGGCTCATGCTCTCGGTGCCGCCGCACAGCGCCACCTCGGCCTCGCCCAGCATGATCTCCATGGCGCCGCTGACGATGGCCTGAAAGCCGCTGCCGCACAGGCGGTTGAGCGTGAGCGCCGGCGTGTCCAGCGGCAGCCCCGCGCGCAGGCCGATGTGGCGCGCCAGGTAGATGGCGTCGGACGAGGTCTGCAGCGCGTTGCCGAAGACCACGTGCCCCACCTCTTCGGCGGGAACGCCGCTCCCGGCGAGCGCGGCCTTGGCGGCGAACACGCCCAGGTCCGTGGCGGAAAAGTCCTTCAGCGAGCCGCCAAAGGTACCCATCCCCGTCCGCTTGGCGGAGAGGAAGACGACGTCCGTGTCCTTGCCCTGCGTAGCCATATCCGGATCGACCTCTTGCGTCGGTTGATGATCGGGCGGAAGGGAAACGGGGCAGAATATCCGCCGCACATCGTTGCGTCAAGCGGATTTCCGATGAACGGGGTTCAGGCGGCGGATGCGTTTCGGGCGCGGTGGACGATCCCGCGCGGGCACCCCGTCCGGACTCGTGAACCTCGCCCACCTCCCCCGAAAACCCCCGGGGGAGGTTGAACTTCGATCGTGCCTGGACTGGCACCGGACAGCGGCCGCTGGGGGCCCTCAACCCCTCGCACTGTGTCCGCGGGGGCCCCTCCCCGCTCGTTCCTCGCGGAGAGGGGGGAACATCAACGCGCTACGGAAGGTGCGTCGCACTTCCCTCCCCGCCGCGCCCCTCGGGGAGGGGAGCGACGGCCGCCGTCTTGAAGCCAGCCGACGCACGATGAGCCAGCTCCCTCCCCCGCGCAGTTTGCGGGAGAGGGCCGGGGAGGGGCCCGCCCGCGGCCGCCGCGGACCCCCGCCGGCGACGCACGAACCCGCCGACTCCCCACCCGGGGTTCGCCCGGAATCGGGGAAGGGTCGCCGGGAGCCGCAAGGGCGAGCGGCGAAGACGGCGGGGGAGAGGGCCCCGCGCGGACGCAGCGCGACGTGGCTCGGCGGTGCCGCCACATCGTTCGAAATACACTCCCCACTCCCGCCACCGCGTCCGCGTCGTTATCTTCCAACCCACTGCCGTGCCGGAACTTGTGCGCGCCCGCAGCGTACTCCCACCGGCCCGTCGAATCGATCGCGCAACCACGACGCCGCCCTGGGCACGATCCCGGGCCGGCGTTGCTCTCGTTTTCTCGCAGTTCCACATGTCACTCTCCGACCGCCCCGCGCCGCAGCCCAAGGAACCCGAGGCGCCCCAGAGCGCCGTCGCCACGGGCAAGCCGCTCCCCGACCGCAAGGTGGACGGCCTGCTCACCTCGCGCGCCGTGCGCATCGGCATCGGCGCGGTGCTGGCGCTGGTGATCGCGGCGGGGGTGTGGGCGTGGATCGCCTCGCGCGGGCCGCAGACGCCGCGCATCGCCTACAGCGAGCTGCTGACCGCCATCCGCGGCGGGCGCGTGGAATCGCTCGTCGTACGCCCCGGCGACGTGGTGCTGGGCGAGTGGGCCGGCGCCGCGGGCGCGGCCAACGGGGCCGAGCCGGACTTCATCGTCTCCTATCCGCTCAAGGAGATCGACGGGCTGGCGGCGCGCGCCGAAGCCGCGGGCGTCACCCTCTCGCTGGAGAACGCGCCCGGGCGAACCACGCCGCGCGGCGTGCTGAGCATCCTCATCCAGCTCGCGCTGCTGATCGGCGTGGGCTACGTCCTCATCCGCCACGTCCGCAACGGCAACGGCGAAACGGAGCTGGGCGGCACGGGAGAGAGCGACGTCACCTTTGCCGACGTGGCGGGGACGCAGGGTGCGGCGGAGGAACTGCGCGAGATGGTGGACTTCCTTCGCGCGCCGGAGCGCTTCGCCGCGCTGGGCGCCCGCATCCCCAAGGGCGCGCTCCTCGTGGGCCCGCCAGGGACGGGCAAGACGCTGCTGGCGCGCGCCGTGGCGGGCGAGGCGGGGGTGCCCTTCTTTTCCATCAGCGGCTCGGAGGTCACCGGCTTCCTGGTCGGCATGGGCGCGCACCGGCTCAAGACGCTCTTCAAGCGCGCGCGCAAGAAGGGCGGCGTAATCTTCATCGACGAGATCGACGCGCTGGGCGGCAAGCGCGGGCGCAATCGATCGCACAACGAGGACGACCGCACGCTCAACCAGCTGCTGGTGGAGATGGACGGCTTCGACCCCCTGGACGGCGTGGTCGTGATCGCCGCCACCAACCGGCCCGAGGACCTGGACGAGGCGCTCAAGCGTCCCGGCCGCTTCGACCGGATGGTGAACGTGTCCCCGCCAACGTCCAGCGGCCGCGAGGAGATCCTGCGGCTGCACGTGGGGCGGCGCGGAATCCCGCTGCACCCGGAGGTGGACCTCGCGCGGCTGGCGCGGCTCACGCCGGGGTCGACGGGCGCGGAGCTGGCCAACCTGCTGAACGAGGCCGCCATCAACGCCGCGCGCACGGGCGAGGCCGCGGTGCGCTGGGAGCACCTGGACGCCGCGCGCGACCGGCTGCTGCTGGGCAAGGAGCGCCAGGGCTTCCGGGCAATCGACACCGAACGCGCCACCGTGGCGTACCACGAGGCCGGGCACGCGCTGGTCGGCGTGCTCTGCGCGCCGGAGGACGGGCTGCACAAGGTCACCATCCAGCCGCGCGGCCAGGCGATGGGCGTCGCCTACTTCTCGCCCAGCGACGACCGCTTCCTGTACCGGCGCAGCTACATGGAGGCGCTGATCATGAAGGGGCTGGCCGGCCGCGCGGCGGAGGAGCTGGTGTTTGGCCACGGCGCCATCACCAGCGGCGCGCAGAGCGACCTGCAGCAGGTGAACGGCATCGCCCGCAAGATGGTGTACCAGCTGGGAATGGGCCACGAAACCGGCCTGCTGATCCACGACGGCGAGACGGGAAGCCTGAGCCCCGAGGCGCACGCCCGGATGGACCGCGAGGTGCAGGCCATCCTCGCCCGCCTGTACGCCCGCACCCGCGAGGTCATCGCCGAGAACCGCGAGGCGCTGGCCGCGCTGGCGGTGGCGCTGCTGGAGCGGGAGACGGTGGAGGGCGAAGACGCCGTGGAGATCATGGACGAAGCGGGGATGACGCGCCCGGCGTGGCTCGACGAGGCGCTGACGGCGCCGCTGGTGCCCGGCGAGGGGGCGACGGCCTGAAGGGCACGAGGGTACGATGAAAAGCGGCCCGGGCGAGTTTCGTCCGGGCCGCTTCTATTTCTCCTCGCCCGGATCGTGCGCCATCTCGTCCAGCGCGACCACCACGCCCAGGATCAGCCCCTCGTCCTCGCCCTCCGCGACGTCGATGCCGTAGGTATCGGTGAGGGTGAACCACTTCTTCGACACCTCCGCCACCGTGCGGCCGCCGCGGCGGATCTCGTAGGCGTGGTCCAGGATGTCGCCCTTCACCCGCAGGTCCTCGCCGCCCGCCACCTCCACGCCGAACCGGTCGCGGAAAGGCGAGATGAGCGCCTTGCGGACGGTGGCGATGGTTTCGCCGCCGCGCAGAATCTTCATGCTGTCACGGATCGCGATCTTCTTTTCCCGGACGGTGACCACCTCCCGGCCCTGCAGGTCGGTGATCTCGAACGTCTCCCGGATCCGCATCACCTTGCCGTCCACCCTGAACGCGGGCCGGCCCTGCGCGTCCTCGATGGTGAAGTCTTCGCCCAGGGAGATCAGCCGCTGCCGCATCCGGTATCGCGCCATCTTCGCCGTCCTCTGAGGGTTCGGAAGGATGCCGCGCCCGGCCGCAAGCATCGCGCCCGGCCGGCCGATTTTGTTCTTGCGTTCTCCGTAGTCTTCGGCTAATCTACGGTGCGCGCCGTACGGCCCCGCAACCCTCCAGCCTCCGTTGATCCCCCTGGCCAGCAGCAAAGCCGAAACGGTCGATCAGTATCTCGCCGAGCTGCCGGAGGACCGCCGCGCCGTGGTGTCCGCCGTGCGTGAGGTGGTGCTGCGCAACCTGCCGGCCGGGTACCGCGAGGCGATGGGGTACGGGATGATCACCTGGGAATTTCCACTGGAGGACGATCCGGACACCTACAACGGCCAGCCGCTGGGCCCCGCCGCGCTTGCCGCGCAGAAGCACTACTACTCGCTGTACCTGATGACGCCGTACCAGGACCCCGCGCAGGGGGAGTGGCTGCGCGAGGAGTTCAGGAAGGCGGGAAAGAAGCTGGACATGGGCAAGTCCTGCCTGCGCTTCAGGAAGCTGGAGGACCTGCCGCTGGACGTGATCGGCAAGCTGATCGCCAGCACGCCGCCGCGCGAGTTCCTTGCCCGGTACGAAAGAGCGCGCGCGGAAGCCGCCGCGGCCCGCGGCTGACCGGACCGGGGCGGCGGGGCTTGTGCAAACGGCCTTCGCGGTGGAAATTCCCCGCCGACGAAATCGTGAAAGGCGCCGCCCGCTACTGACCGACGGAGAACGACCGATGTACAACGACCCCGAAGCCCGCTCGACCCTGAACGCCGCCCTCACCGGGCTGGGCGTCGCGCTCGTATGGCTGGCCATCGTGGCCGGCGTCTCCTTCTTCTGGGCGTACAACGCGCACTGATAGAACGCGGGTCTCGCCAAGACAGGAGAGCCCC
>DATABT010000255.1:0-2370 GCA_036259455.1 Longimicrobium sp.
CCTTCGGACTGACAGTCGCGGGAGGGCAAGATCGGGACCGCACCAAGTATGGTGCATCCCGCCACCTCCGGCAACCTCTCCCGTACCCCGCCGCACTACATCCGTTTCCCGACACCCGCGCGTCGCCGCCATCGAACAGCGGGTGTCACCCCGGGGGCGCGAGGGAAAGTCAGAGGACGGGGAGCGGGCATCATCCCCCGTCCGCGTCCTTTCGTCGTTCCTCCGCCCTATCCATCAACCGCGGCCCTTCTCCCAATCGGCGAGCGTCAGCTTTACGTCCACGCGGCGCGTCGTTGCGTCGGCGGGGTCGTCGCGGTTGGGTTGATAGACCCTGGCGATGAAGGGGCGCGGCGTGCGCTCCAGGACGGAGAGGATCTGCGGCAGGCAGCGGAGAAAGTTGCGCGCCTTGCCCTCGCTGGTCAGGTGGCCCCCGGCCAGGCAGAACACGGCCGCGCCGGAGGTCATGATCGCCTCCACCTCCAGGCGGTCTCGGGAGATGCGGATGTCGGGCGAGATGATGGGCCAGCCGCGGCGCGCGACCTCGGGCATCCAGTCCGCGTCCGCCGCGTTCTGCGGAAAGTGGTCCTGGTGCAGATGGACGATGATGCCCTTCGCGCGTAAAATCGCGGGGAAGATGTTCACGCCCAGATTGCGGTCGGCGAAGGACCCAACGGTCACGCCGCCCGCTCGAAGAGCACCGCGGACTTGATCTGGCCTTCGGTAAGCCCGTAATCCGCCGCCAGCTCACCCAGGCTCTCCCCCGCGTGAAAACGCTGCACCAGCACGGAAGTCTGGATTCCGGAACCCGCCACCGTGGGCCGGCCGAACGAAAGCCCGCGGTCGATCACGACGGGCCGCTCATCCTTATTCCCCCGGAACCAGCGCCCAGATGCGCGGCGAGCAGTTCCTTGACCGCGAGCTGGCCGGACCGGCTCAGGTTCACCAGTTGCCCGAAGCGCTCCAGGAAGATGTCTCCCGCGGCGGTCTGCATATTCTTGCTCAGCAGCAGCCGCTCGATCCCCAATTCGTGCTCTGCGTAGGAGATCGCCGTCCGGACGTGCTACATCTGCACGGAATGCCGGGTCCGCAGCGCCCGCAGCACGTGCGCTTCCACGAGGTTGTGGAACCGCTCAGAAGCCGGTGGGCAGGCGCGTGGGGGCGAGCTCGTGGACGGGCGGCGCCGCGGCGGGGGAGCCGGCGGAGTCGTGGCGCACGTGGTTCACGGGGCTGCCGCCGCGCTTGCCCAGCACCAGGTCCGCGTAGCCGTTGGCGGGATCGCCGCCGGCGCCGCGGATGCGCGCTACCGTGCCCGGGCCGCGGTTGTACGCCGTCAGCGCCTCCTCCGCGTCGCCGTCGTACACGCCGAGCAGGTCCTTGAGGTAGCGGAAGCCCAGGCGCAGGTTGGTGTCGCGGTCCAGCAGCTGCGCGCGAGTAATGCCCGGCTGCAGGTACTGCGCGGTCGCCGGCATCACCTGCGTAAGGCCCAGCGCGCCCGCGGAGCTCTCCGCGTTCGGCCGGAACGCACTCTCCACGCGCACCAGGCGAAAGGCCAGCTCCGTCTCGATCCCCTCGGCGCGCGCGGCGCGCTCGATGGCGGCCGCCAGCTCCATCGAGATGCCGTACCGGCGCGCGTACTGCGCGACCACGCGCTCCCGCGCTTCGGCCGCGCGCGTGGCGGCGATGGCCCGCTCCACACGCGCCCACACGGTCGTGGCCACGGCGCGCGTTGGCGGCAGCAGCGCGAGCATCAGCAGCACCGCCGCGACCGCCGCCACGCGCGCGAGCGACGGACGCTGCACGGGCCGCGTACGCGCGCAAGCGCGCCGCGGACTGCGCCGGGGCACGTTTACGCGTCTGCGCGGGCGGGAACTGCTGGACATCGGGAGATCGCTCGGGTGTGCGTGGAACGCCTGCAACCTAAGCAGATGCGCCGTCCGGCGGAACACTCGCGTCTCCAGCACCCGTGGAATCGCGAGCAACGACGCGGATTCCCATCGTTGACGTCATCCTGAGTCATTCGGCGCTGCGCACCCTGGTCGGATGAACGTCGCTCGCGCCGCGGCTGTCATTTCGAAGGAGGCGCACGCGTGATCGCCGCCGGTGCAGGAACCCGTGGCGCCGACTGAGAAATCTGCTCACCCGTGCTGGTGCCGCGTCATCCTGGCCCTGAGTCATCCGGCGCTGCGCACCCTGGTCGGATGAACGTCGCTCGCGCCGCGGCTGTCATTTCGAAGGAGGCGCACGCATGATCGCCGCCGGTGCAGGAACCCGGGGCGCCGACTGAGAAATCTACTCGCCCGGGCAGGTGCCGGGCCCCGCTCCACGAACTCGCCCGAACCTCATCGCGCTGGGCCAGCCTCTCGAAGCCGG
>DATABT010000256.1:0-3866 GCA_036259455.1 Longimicrobium sp.
AGTCCGTGCAGGAGTCCCATGGCGCCGACTGAGAAATCTACTCACCCGTGCTGGTGATCCGGCCCGCGGCTCGGTCGTCGACCCGCCTCCGATGCGCCGCACAGAAGCGGGTCGACGACCGAGCCGCGGGCCGGATCACCAGCACGGGTGAGTAGATTTCTCAGTCGGCGCCATGGGACTCCTGCACGGACTGAGTTCGGTGCAGGCGCCTCCTTCGAAATGACAGTTCGGCGTCGGGTCTGTTTACCTGCAACAGAATCGACGAAGAACCTGTTTTCCTGAGTCATTCGGCGCTGCGCGCACCCCTGTCGAATGAAAGTCGCTCGCGCCGCGGCTGTCATTTCGAAGGAGGCGCCCGCTTGATCACTGCCGGGGCAGGACTCCGCGGCGCCGACCGAGAAATCTGCTCACCCGGGCAGGTGCCGCGCCCGCGTCGACGGACCTCGCCGCCTCCCCTTTCCATTCAGAGCGTGATTGAGGATTCATCCACCGAGAAGCAGGTGACGTCATCGCAGTGCCCAACTGGTGCGAAGCGCCCATGAAGTTGAACCCCCGTTCGGCGACGCGTCAGCGGCGCCGGGACGGGGCTTGTGGCATTCATCGCCGCGGGCTTCAGCCCGCGGTGCGCGGTGCGCGGTGCGCGTTGGGTGGTGGGTGGTGTGCGGGTGGGAGGGATGCGCGTTATTCCGGCAGCGCGCGAAAGGCGTCCTCCAGCTCGCGGCGGGTGCGGTCGTCCAGGCGCAGGGATTCGGCGCGCACGCTGCTCTCGATGCTCTCCACCCGACGCGCGCCGGGGATGGGCACCAGCGAGGGCGACACGCCCAGGATCCACGCCAGCACCAGCTCCTCGGGCGAGGCGCCGCCGTGCCGCCGGCCGAGGTCGCGCAGCTCCTCGCTTTGGCGCAGCAGCCCCACGCGCCGCCCGCCCCCCACGGGCGAGTAGGGGAGGAAGGTGATGGAGCTCTGGTCGCAGTAGCGAATGATCCCTTCCCGCTCCGACGAGCGGTCCCACGGATTGAACCGGTTCTGCACGGAGGCGATGGGGACGAGGGCCATCGCTGCCTGCAGCTGCATCAGCGAGACGTTGCTCAGCCCCACCGCCGCCACCTTCCCCTCCGCGTACAGCCGCGCCATCTCCCCCACGCTCTCGGCGAACGGGACTCTGGGGTCGGGCGCGTGCAGCTGGTAGAGGCCGATGCGGTCCACGCCCAGCATCCGCAGGCTGTGCTCGCAGGCGCGGCGCAGGTGCTCGGGGCGGCCGTCGCGCTCCCAGCGGGCCTCCGGACGCGCCAGGCCGCCCTTGGTGGCGACGAGCACGTCGTCTCGCGCGCCCAGCTCGTCCAGCGCCTCCGCGATCAGCCGCTCGTTGTGGCCCAGGTCGGCGTCGTCCAGGCAGTAGACGTCGGCCGTGTCGATGAGGTTGACGCCCAGCTCCACCGCGCGGCGGATGACCTGCTTTGCCTGGTCACGGTCGGGTCGGCCCTGGATGGAGAGCGGCATTCCGCCCAGCCCGATGCGCGCCACCCGCCACCCCGTACGCCCCATCTGCACCCGCTGCATGTGCCCTCCCGTCTGGTGGACGCGTCTGCTCGCCTGATTTTTAAAGGCTCATCGCGGGTTTCGTTGCAACGCGAGGTCCACGCGCCGTGAACTGTCATTTCGAAGGAGGCGCCGTGGGGACTTTGCCCATGCAGGATCCTGTTGCGCCGACTGAGAAATCCAATCACCCACGCTCGTGGCCCGCCGCCGTTGCCGCCCTTTGCCCCCGGATGCGCCGCACAGACCTGGGGCGAGGAACCGGGCCGGGGACCGATCACCTGCACGGGTGAGTAGATTTCTCAGCCGGCGCCATGGGACTCCTGCACGGGTGAGTCCAGAGTGGGCGCCTCCTTCGAAATGACAGCTCGGCGTCGCCCTGCTTACCTGCAACGAAATCGACGAAGAACCTTTTCAAAACCGCGGTGCGGCTGGCAACAGTCGCACCGGACTGGCCCATGCGCCGGGCGTGGCCACGGTGCACCGGGGCAGGCGTCCGAGTCGTTGAAGCCCCGCGGGGTTCGCGGGGCTTTCCGCTGTTGTTGCGGCGGATTCATCCGCTCCGTCGCGAGCCGGGCCCATCACCTTTCGTACCCTTCCCGTACCGCTACTCCTCCAGGTCCGCCCAGCGCACCAGGTCCCGCAGCGGCGGGCGCCCGTCGTGGTGCCACCACGGCGGCGGCCACGCCATCTTTCCCAGCGGGGTAAAGCGGCTGGCGCCCGCGCGGGCCAGCGCCGTGGCCAGGGCGCGCGTCTCGTCCGCGCCCGCGGCGATGCCGGCCGTCTGCAGCACGGGCGCGAACCGCTCCACCAGCGCCGGCACCTCGTCCAGGTGCGCCACGGGCTTCACCCGCACGACGCGGTTCAGGCAGCTGGCGGTAAAGTCCGGCCGCGGATCGTACAGCACCGTCCACGCCGTTCCCTCGCCGCTGGCGTGCAGGCGCATCCCGCCGCCCCCGGCCTCCGCGAACTCTGCCTCCGCGCGCAGCTGGCGGATGGCGGACGACTCGCCGGGAGCCAGGGTGCCGCGCGGCAGCTCGCCCTCCACCGCCGCCATCTCCTCCGCCAGCATCCGCGCCCACGCCTCGGGGGTGACGGCGCCGCCCTCCTCCGCATAGAAGAGGTGTGGCGACACGCAGCCCTGCTGGTCGAAGGTGGACGCGTCCAGCGCCGCGCCGCGCGCCGCCTCCCGCGCCGCATCCCCCGAGAGCGCCGTCCGCCCCACGACGCCGAACGAAACCTTGGGCCCGTAGCCAAGAAAGCGCGCCGCAGGTGGCGTGCGCGCGCGGATGGAGGAGACCGCGTCGGCGCCGCCGTAGACGACCACCGCGTCCGCCGCTTCCAGCGCCGCGCGCTCCATCATCTCGTCGCCGCCGGCCCAGTAGGTCACGGCCAGGCACGCGCCGATCTCCGGGTCCGCCTCCGCGATTCCGCGCGCGAAGAGCGCCGCCAGCAGCGGCTCGCCCACGGCGGCCTTGCCCAGCGTGGCCGCCTTCACCAGCAGCGAGCGCACGATGGAGGTCACCGCCACGCCGGGCACGTTGCCGCTGAACACGTGCACCGCCAGCCGCGGCCCGAACGCCGCCTGCTGCCCGTGCCCGCGCGCCGCGGGAAGAAAGCCGTCCAGCACCCGCGGATCGCCGAACTCCGCGCGCAGCAGCTCGCGCAGCCGGGGCGCGCGCCAGTCCGCGGCCATGCGGTCCAGCACCAGGCGGATCATGGGCGGGCTGTACGCCGTCACCGCGGGGAGCGCGCGCTCCGCCGCCCGGCGCAGCGGGTCCGCGGGGTCCTGAAAGCGCGCCGCGACCGCATCGATCACCCCCACGATCTCCGCCACCGGCCGGTGCGCCAGATGCCGGTCGCGGGCCGCGGCGATCGCATCCACCTGCCGCTTCAGGTCCACCGGCGACAGGCGGGGAAGGCGCACCTCGAACGCATCATCCCCGCGCCCGTACGCCCACGTGCTGGTGCGCGGGTGCTCGAGCGCGGGGAGGTGGAACGCGTCGATGACGTCGGGCCGCATCAAGACCAGTGCAAAAGTGCGAAGTGCGAGAGCGCGAAAGTGGTCAGGTGCGTGTGCCCTTCACTTTCGCACTCCCGCACTTTCGCACTTTCGCACTCTCAGAGGAAGTCCCAGAACGACGGGTTGGCCTCCACGATCACCTCCCACACCCCGTCCTCGCCCAGGCCGCGCGCCACGTCCACGCGGATGATGTCGAACAGCAGGCCGAGCCCCGCGCCCACGGAGACCATCGATCCCGTGCGCAGGTCCAGCGGCGGGCGGACCACGCCGCCCTGGAAGGGGTCCAGCGTCCCCGCCATCCCCCCCC
>DATABT010000257.1:0-7320 GCA_036259455.1 Longimicrobium sp.
GTGAGCGCAACCGAAGTTCTGCCCCTCTCCGCGAGGAACGAGCGGGGCGGGGCCGGGCGAGGGGCCCCGACCTTCTCCCCCTCTCCCGCGGAGTTTGGGGGAGAGGGGGCGGGGGGTGAGGGCCCGAGCGGTGCCTGTCGCCGCATGGACCGAAGCCCAACCCCCCCAGACCTGGGGGAGGTCGCGAGCGCGTCGAGCGGGAGGGGGCGCCCGCGCGGGGCTCGCCACGCACGAAGCACACACACACGCATCCGATGATTCGCATCTCCATCCACGTCCTCCGCCCCACCGTCCTGCTGCTCGCGCTCGCGGCGTGCGGGCAGGCGTCCGCCGAGCCGGGCGGCACGGCCCGCATTCCGCGCGGCGAGCTGCGGGACCTGGCGGGGCGCATCGTCTTCGTCAGCGAGCGCGACAGCCAGCCGGAGATCTACTCCGTGCGGCCCGACGGGCGCGGCCTGCGGCGGCTGACCAACGCCACGTCGGCGGATTATCCGGCGGCGCCCTCGCCGGACGGCAACACGCTGCTGGTCGTTTCGGTGCAGGGCGAGGGGCAGGAGATGAGCGAGCGGATGGCGCTGCTGGCGGATGACGGCTCCGCGCGGCCCATCGGCCCCGTGAGCGCGCGCGTGCGGTCGCCGTCCTGGTCGCCGGACGGAACGTGGATCGCGTTCGAGAGCGACACCGCCAGCTTTCGCGACCTGTATCGCATGCAGGCCGACGGCTCCGGCCTGCGCCGCCTGACCAACAACCCCGAGGGCAACTACGAGCCCGCCGTCTCGCCCGACGGGCGGTGGATCGCGTTCGTCAGCAGCCGCGACGGCGACGCGGAGGTGTACGTCATGCCCGCGGACGGCGGCGAGCCGCGCCGGCTGACCGCGTTTCACCGGGACGACTGGAATCCGCGCTGGTCCCCGGACGGGCGGCGCATCGCGTTCCTCAGCAACCGCGAGCTTTCCGACCGCGTGTTCATCGTCGGCGCGGACGGCACCGGGCTGCGCAAGCTGGACGGGGCCGCGGCGGCGGACACCATGCTCACCGAGGCGGATCCCGCCTGGTCGCCGGACGGCTCGCGCATCGCGCTCACCGTACGCACGCGGGACGGCCGGGCGCGCATCGCCGTGCACGACCTGCACACCGGCGCGCGCACCCTGGTCAGCGCCGCGGACGAGGTGGCCAGCATGCCCGCCTGGTCGCCCGACGGCCGCCACCTGGTCTACGTGGCCGACCGCGAGGGCGACCCCGACCTGCGCATCGTGCGCGCGGACGGCACCGCCGCCGCGACGATCGTCCGCTCCCCCGGCCCCGACTGGCTGCCGCGCTGGATCCCCTGAACGGCGGAACAGCACTCACGCAGATTGCAGAAAAAGGCGGCCTTGCCTGGATGTATGATCATCGTAATATTACAGGCATCATCCAAACCGGGAGATGCCGACGATGGCCGAGGCCTACATCATCGACGCGGTGCGCACGCCGCGGGGGCGGGGCAAGAAGGGCAAGGGATCGCTCACCGAAATCCATCCGCAGGAGCTGCTGGCGCAGACGCTCCAGGAGCTTGCCCGGCGCACGGACATCGATCCGGCGGACGTGGACGACGTGGTGGTGGGCGCGGTGTCGCAGGTGGGCGAGCAGGGGAGCAACATCGCCCGCAACGCCGTGCTGGCCGCCGACTGGCCGCTGCACGTGGGCGGCGTGTCGCTCAACCGCTACTGCGGATCGGGGCTGCAGGCCGTCAACTTCGCCGCCATGGGGGTGATGAGCGGCGCGCAGGACGTGGTCGTGGGCGGCGGTGTGGAGAGCATGTCGCGCGTGCCCATGAACAGCGACGGCGGCGAGGGGGATGGAAAGAATCCGCACCTGCGCCGCAAGCATCCGCAGGTGCCCCAGGGCATCAGCGCCGACCTGATCGCCACCATGGAGGGCTTTACGCGCGAGGAGCTGGACGCCTTTGCGCTTCGCTCGCAGCAGCGCGCGGCAGAGGCGCAGCGCGAGTGCCGCTTCAGCCGGTCGCTCTTTCCCGTGCGCGACCCCGGGACGGGCGCCGTGGCGCTGGAAAAGGACGAGTACCTGCGGCCGGAGACCACCATGGAGGCGCTGGCCGGGCTCCCCGCCGCGTTCGAGTCCGCCGGCGCCACGCCCGCCGGGCCCCACGGCGAGACGCTGGACCAGATCGCGCTCGCCCGCTTTCCGCAGGAGGGGGGCATCCGGCACCTGCACACCGCCGTAAACTCCAGCGTAATCGTGGACGGCGCGGCGGCCGTGCTCCTGGCCTCGCCGGAGTACGCGCGCGCCCACGGCCTGCGCCCGCGCGCCCGCATTCGTTCGATGTCGGTCTTTGCCGAGGACCCGGTGATCATGCTCACCGCCCCCGCGGAAACCGCGCGCAAGGCGTTGCACAAGGCGGGGATGCAGGTCGCGGACATCGATCTGTGGGAGATCAACGAGGCCTTCGCCGCCGTGCCGCTGCAGACCATCCGCCGCCTGGGCATGGACCCGGACCGCGTGAACGTGAACGGCGGCTCCATCGCGCTGGGCCATCCCCTGGGCGCCACGGGTGCGATGCTCCTCGGCACCGCGCTTGACGAGCTGGAGCGCCGCGGCCTGGCCACCGCGCTCATCACGCTCTGCATCGCCGGCGGCCAGGGCGTCGCGACCATCATCGAACGCGTGTGATCCGCGAGTCGGCGCCTTCCCTCGGGTTCGTTGGGGGGGGCGCCGCGCTGACGTGCCGGGGCGTCTCCCTGGAGACGCCGCGCGGCTGTCATTTCGAAGGAGGCGCCCGCGTGACCGCCGCCGGTGCCGGAACCCGTCGCGCCGACTGAGAAATCTACTCACCCCGGCTGGTGACCCGATTTTCTCGCTCCGCGTTCGCCCCGGGTTCTTTCGATCCAGGAAGGGGCGCCGCAATCCTGCCTGGCCGTAGGATGGAGCCGCGCGCCGACCGAAGGACCCTGCCCGCGGACGCGAGCCCGGCTCCATGGCGCCGAAGCTGGCCCCCCGCGTACGCGGAGAAGGTCCTTCGGTCGCGCTCATGGGATTGCGCACCCTCAAGCTACGCGCGGCGCTCCCTGAATGGAACGGGATCCACGGCGAGGTCCGTCGAGCGGGGTGTGGCACCTGCCGGGGCGAGTAGATTTCTCAGTCGGCGCCACAGCTCCGTGCACCGGCAGCGATCGCGCGGGCGCCTCCTTCGAAATGACAACCGCGGCGGAGCGACGTTCATTCCACAGGGTGCGCGTAGCGCTGAATGACTCAGGATGACGTCCCTCGCGCGGGGTTTGACGATACCCTTCTGATGGGGAGATACGGATGGCGGTGAGCGACGAGGCGGGCGTGCGCACGCGGACGTTCACGTGGCAGGATCCGGTGCCGGCGGCGCAGGCGGGCGCGCGGCTGAGCGGCATCGAGTACCTGCGCGCGATGGGGCGCGGCGAGCTGCCGTATCCGCCCATGATGGCCACGCTGGGCCTGGGCGTGAGCGAGGTGGAGGAGGGGCGCGTCGTATTCATCGCCGATCCCGACGAGTACCACTACAACCCCATCGGCGTGGTGCACGGCGGGCTCGCCGCCACGATGGCGGATTCGGCGATGGGGTGCGCGGTCCACACCCTGCTCCCGTCCGGCGCGGGATACACGACGCTGGAGTTCAAGATCAACTTCGTGCGCCCGCTCACGCGCGAGACCGGACGCGTGTTCTGTGAGGGGCGCATCATCCACATGGGGGGGCGCGCCGCCACCGCCGAGGCGCGGGTGACGGATTCCGAGGGCCGGCTATACGCGCACGCCACCACCACGTGCATGGTCTTTCGCCCGGAGAAGGCGTGATGGTGCGGTATCCCAGCGGGCACAAGGAAAAGACGCGCGAGCAGATCGTGAGCGCGGCGGCGCGCGCATTTCGCGAAGAGGGCGTGGCCGGCGTGAGCGTGCCGGAGCTGATGGGGCGCGCGGGGCTTACGCACGGCGGCTTCTACGCGCACTTCCGCAACAAGGAGCAGCTGGTGGCGGAGGCATGCCGCTGCGCCATGAAGGAGTCGTCCGCGCGGCTGATCGAAACCGCGCGCAAGGCCCCGCCGGGAGAGCGCCTGGCCGCGTTCATCCGCGCCTACGCCAGCCCCGCCCACCGCGACGAGCCGGGCGGCGGCTGCATGCTCCCCGCGCTCGCCGCGGAGGTCTCGCGCCATGGGCCCGGCGAGGTACGCGCCGCGTTCACCGAGAGCTTCAACGAGAGCATCGCCACCCTCGCCCGCGCGCTCCCGGACGACGGCACCGACCGCACGGAGCGCGCGCTGGCGCTGATGAGCGGCCTGGCCGGCGCCGTGATGCTCTCTCGCGCCGTGGATGACTCCGCGGTGAGCGATCGCATCCTGCAGTCCGCCCGCGACGTCTTTACCGCCGCCTTCACGGAGAAAGCAGGAGATTGACTTCCGCCGCTGCGCGCACCCCTGTATCATGAAGGTGGTCGCCCACGCCGGGAGCTGTCATTTCGAAGGACGCGCCCGCGTGGTCGCTGCCGGTGCAGGAACTCGTGGCGCGGATTGAGAAATCTACTCAGCGCCCGTAGCCGCGGGCGCCTTCCATCACATCAGAAAGTCTGATTGTTGCGGGCGGCCAGGGTTCCTGTCGAGGCGACTTTCTCAGGAGGGGCTTCTGCCGAGGCGACTTTCCTGGGAGGGAGCGCCGTGCGGAACTGAAACGTACGCAACACCGTGGCGTGCGACCGAAAGGATCTCCTTGCCGCCGATCAGGTCCTGCGACCCGTCCTCGCGTAACGTGGCGGGTAAACGGGATGAAGCCCGCCCCGCCTGCTCCACCGCGTGGCGCAGGCACGGCTCCGTGAGCACGCACGCGGCAGCCGGCGCGCCAGCCCCGGCACCGGCGGGGATGTTTCCGCCGCATTCAAAGGTGACGAACAGGTAGGCGCGCGGCATCAGGGATCGAGCGGTGGCGGAGGGGACGCATGACGTGCGGCGGGCGATCGCAGGTGAGGCGAATTCCGCGCGCCGTGAGGCTAAACAGCGCGAGGCGCGGGGCCGGTGGCCACGCGCCTCGTCGCGTTCCGGGTGCGGGCGGGTTACCGCGCCGCGCCGCGCCACCCGGCCAGGCCGGGCACCGGCGACTCCGCCGGAACCAGCATCAGGGCGGACATCAACTTGCGCAGCACCTTCTTGTATCTGGGGGCGAGCATCGCTCGGTCTCCTTTGAGTTTGGGTTGCTTCACCGGCGCGGTTCCCTACGCGGCGCACCGCGGCAGAGTTTCAGCCGCGCGTTGTGGCGTGTGCGCGTGACGGCTATCCTCCCGTCCCATGCACCCTTCCGCCGATCCCCAGCCAGCTCCGCCGCCCGTCCCGTTCCGCGAGGCCGTGCGCACGTGGGCGCGCGTGGGCGTGCTGGGCTTCGGCGGGCCGGCGGGGCAGATCGCCGTGCTGCACCGCATCGTGGTGGACGAAAAGCGGTGGGTAGACGAGCCGCGTTTTCTGCACGCGCTGAACTTCTGCATGCTCCTCCCCGGGCCCGAGGCGCAGCAGCTGGCCACCTACGTGGGGTGGATGATGCACGGCGTGCGCGGCGGGCTGGCGGCCGGCATCCTGTTCGTCATCCCCGGATTCGTCATTCTCTCAGTACTGAGCACTCTCTACGCCGCCTTCCAGCAGACGCCCTTCGTCGCTGCGCTTTTCTTCGGCCTCAAGCCCGCCATCATCGCCGTGGTGGTGGAGGCGCTCATCCGCATCGGCGGGCGCGCGCTGGCCGGCCGCGGCTCCGTCGCCATCGCCGCCGCGGCGTTCATCTCGTTGTCGTTCTTCCACATCCCGTTCCCGCTCATCGTGCTGGGTGCGGGCGCGGTGGGATGGATGACGGGCCGTGACAATCGATCCCCATCTTCCGCAGCCGGTCACTCACTACTGAGTGAACGCGTGGATTGGCGACGAACGGCACGGGTGATCGCCATCTGCCTGGTGCTCTGGTGGGTGCCGGTCGCGCTGCTGGCGATGGTGTTCGGCGTTGGGAGCGTCTGGGTGACGGAAGGATTGTTCTTCGGCCACGCCGCGGCGGTCACGTTCGGCGGGGCGTACGCGGTGCTGGCGTACGTGGCGCAGCAGGCGGTGCAGAACTACGGCTGGCTGGCGCCGGGCGAGATGCTGGATGGCCTGGGGATGGCGGAGACCACGCCCGGGCCCCTGATCCTGGTGGTGCAGTTCGTGGCGTTCCTGGGCGCCTGGCGCGATCCGGGTCCGCTGCCGCCGCTGGCCGCCGGGCTGCTGGGTGCCGCCATCACGGCGTGGGTCACGTTCGCGCCGTCGTTCCTCTTCATCTTCGCGGGCGCGCCGTACGTGGAGCGGCTGCGCGGCAACCGCGGCCTTTCCGCCGCGCTGTCGGGGATCACCGCCGCGGTGGTGGGCGTCATCCTGAACCTGGCCGTCTGGTTCGCGCTGCACGTCCTTTTCGCGCGCGTCGATGAGGTGAGCGCGGGCCCCATTCACGTCCTGGTCCCCGACTGGCCCACGCTGGACGCAGCCTCGCTGCTCATCGCGCTTGGCGCCGCGTTCGCCATGTTCCGCCTCAAGTGGGGCATGCTCCCCACCCTCGCCGCCGCCGTGGCCGCGGGGATGGCGATCCGTCTCATCGGCTAGAAGAGCACCGGGGGCGCTGGTTCGGCCGCGGCCGCCGGTAGTCAGGACCAGACGCAGCGAGCCCGGCGCTCCGATCGAGCGCCGGGCCTCGTTGTGTGCGGGCGATGGGCAGCCGTTACTGCGCCGCGCCCACCGCCTGCTGGGCCGCGGCCCGCATGGCGGGAAGGCCCTGCGAGTGCTCCTGGTACTCCGGCAGGTTGCGGGCGACCTGGGCGGCGTAGGCGTCCAGGAAGCGCTGGTACAGCGGCCGGGCCGCGCCCGCGTCGCGCAGCTCCTCCGCCCGCGCCGCGCCGTACAGCCCGAACAGGTGCTGGGGATCGGCGGCGAGGATGGTGTCGGCCTGGGCGCGCGCCCTGGCGGCGTCGCCGGTCAGGCGGTAGAGCTCGCCCAGGTGGTAGTGCAGGTCGGCGTCGCGTTCCGGCACCATGCCGTACGCCTGGATGGCCATCCCCGCGAAAAAGCCCAGCTGCGTGGTGTCGCCGCCGCTCACGCCCTGCATTACCCGGTTGAACAGGCGGTCGGCGCGCTCGCGGGGGCTCATGCTGGCCAGGTCCACGGCCGACGGATCTCCCGCCGTCGCCGGGGGCAGGTTGCCGAGGGAGGCCACACCCTGCTGTGCCTGCGTCATGGCGGCGGCCGGCACGTCGTCGCCGGCCAGGCGGGGGAGCACGGTGAACGCGATGAGCATCGCCAC
>DATABT010000258.1:0-7559 GCA_036259455.1 Longimicrobium sp.
CCGACTGCACCAGGGCCTGTACGGCGTGTCTGTCGATCATCCGGATCATCCTCCCTCGCCTGCCGGCGGTGGGCAACTGCCCTGCACGGAACGGCGAAAAAGATAGGGGCAGTGATCCTGGATCGCGCCAGAGTTTAGAGAGGATCAGCGACAGAGTTTGGGGAACTCACAGTGCTTGCTGGCGAGCCGCTTCTTGAGGATGGCCACGAGTACGTAGACCGAGATCGCGATCCAGATCTGGGTCTTCACCGCGTTGGCCGAGATGCCGAAGAAGGCTTTGATCCGGAGGTGCTGCTTGATCCACTTGAAGAAGAGTTCGACCTGCCAGCGGCTGCGGTAGAGCTGAAGTATGGTAAGTACCGGCAGGGAGAAGTTGTTGGTGACAATCGTGATCTGCTTTCCGGTTTCGAGATCGCGAGATCGGATGCGACGCAGCGGCTCAGGGTACCGGGATGACGTTCGAGCATCTGCGAGCACCACCGTCTGATCGCAGATCACGCCTGTCGATCGATCGACCGGGTGGGAGTAGCGCCTGCGCACCCGGAGGCTCTTCCTGACCCGGACTACGAAGCTCGCCTGGGCACGGGCGAAGGTGCGCAGCCGTCCGAAATCCATGTAGCCCCGATCGAGCACGTAGATGGACCCAGGCTCGGGAAGCAACTCATCGAGGACGCGTACGTCGTGGGTCTTCTCATCGGTGATGCGGATGAAAGTGGGGATGTTTCCGCGCAGATCCAGCAAGGTGTGCAGCTTGATCGCAGCCTTGGTCGCGGCGCGGGAAGGCGCCCAGGGGAACAACGAGAGGCACAGATCGATGGTGGTGGAGTCGAACGCATAGACGGTCTCCTCCAGATCCACGCCGAACGGCTCGGCCGCGTAGAGCTGGCGGGCCTGATGGATGAGGATCTGCGCGAAGTCGGCGTAGATCCTCCAATCCCGCTTCTCGTTGGCGACTGCCAGGGTGTTCCGGCAGATCCGTGCGCGGAAGCCTGCGTGATAGAGCTTGTCCTGCATTGCACGCAGGCAGGCCTCGATGTCACGCAGGCTATCGCGATAGGTGAGCTGGCCGAAGGCCATGCAGAGGAATTGGTCCCAGCAGCGGAACCGACGCACCCGGGCGTTGCCGCGATACCGCTCCACACACCGACGGAAGTGGTGGTGGGGTGCGTACTCCATAAGCTGAGCGAAGATCGTTCGGCCGTCGTTCATCCGCCGCTCCTAGGTAAGGGTCGGCGAGACGATGGCGGATCGACGGTACACGTTCAAATCGTGTGCGCGTCGATCCGCTCGTAAATCACTAAACAGCAATTACATACGGCTGCTGAACTTCGGCTCAACGGGACACTACTGCGTCCATCGTTCTCCGCGTCCTCTTTCCCTTCCTTCGCCTGGCCCTCCTGCCCTACCGCGTCCCCGTGGTGCGCAGGGAGCGAACGAAGTCGGAGGCCAGCTCCTGCGTGTCTTCGACGTTGCTGGGGGCGGCCGGGTGCTCCAGGCCGCGCTTGCGGCGCGCCGCGTCCAGCACCGACTCCGTCTCGAGCAGGATGTGGCCCGCCCCGCGGCGCTGTCCCAGCTCGCGCGCGGCCTCGGCGGCGCGCTCGGCGCGGGTCCAGTCGCGCAGGCTGCTGGCGCCGTGGGCCAGCTCCAGCAGCGCCTGCGGCGCCAGCGCCAGCGTCTCCCACTCCGGCTGCGCCGCCCACACCATCTCCCACGCCTCGTCGAAGCCCGCGCGGTCACCCGTGGCGCCCGCCGCGCGGCCGATGTTGCCCGCGCAGAGCAGGCCCTCGCTGGGATCGTGAAAGTGGGCCAGGACGGCGCGGAACACCTCCAGTGCCGGCTCGAAGCGGCCCTGGCTCATCCAGAAGTACGCCACGTCGTGCGCAAGCGCCGGGAGCTTGGGGTGCCGGGGTCCGTAAGCCCGGAACGCCAGCCGCGCCAGCTCCTGCGCCTCGGTGGGCGGGCTGGTCTCCACGGCGATGGTGAACAGGTCGTGCAGCGCCCGGCCCTGGATGTCGCGCAGGGCGTGGCGCCGCGCCGCGCGCAGCCCCCGGATGTGAAACCGGCGCGCCGCGGGAAAGTTGCCCCGCTGCTTGTACAGGTTGCCCAGCCCCAGGAACGCCTCGGAGTAGCTGGCCCAGTCCTTGGCCTGCCGCCCCAGGCCCACCGCGCGGCGGAACCAGGTCTCCGCGCGGGCCCCCTCGCCCTTGCGCCGGGCGATCTGCCCCACGCGGAACGCCGCCCCCGCGTGCGCCGGGGCCGCCAGCGCCGCCGCCGTGGCCAGGGTCACCGCCGTGGCCAGCAGACTGCGCTGCTCCGCCCAGTCCGCCGCCTGCCGGCACGCCGCCATCACGTCCTGCTCCTGCGCGCCGGCCGCGTCCGTGAGCACCACCGACGCCCCGCGCAGCGCCCGCTCCAGCGAAGGGTCGGCGCCGGCGGCGTCCATGGCTACCTTGCGCGCGGCCGCCGCGCCCGCGGCGAACAGCCCCTCGCGGTCCTCCGGCGGGGTGGACGCCCACAGCGCCACGTCGCGGTACGTCTCCCACAGCAACAGCCCGAGCGGTCCCTGCACTTCGTCCAGCACCTGCGCTCCTTCCAGGCTCTCGCCGCCGTGCACCAGCGCGGGTGGCACGTGCCAGCGCCACCTGCGGCGCGGCTTGCGGGGGCGGGGGGGCGGGGATGCTTCCATGTGCGTCTGGCTCCGGACAGGTTGGTTTGTTCGAGGTGTGGTGACCACCGCGCGGCGTACCCTTTGCCGCGGGCGTGGCCTCCCTGCCGGTACCCGTGAGCACCGGCTGCGCCGTTTAATGTTCGAGGTTGTTGTATTATGGTCGATTGTTCGTCCATAAGCAAAGATTTTCGATCGGCCCGTACCACATCGCGGTTTCCGGCGCACTTCGTGGCGTTTTTTGATCCGGCCCCAATGGATCGGAACACGCCGTCGCGTTTTCGGGCAAGGGAGTTGCACCCGGTGGCGCGGCGGGATCGGCAACGTGAACGGGGGAGGCGTGAATGAAGGTGCTGGTGACGGGGGGCACGGGGGTGGTGGGCAAGGCGGCGGTGGACCACCTGCTCGAGGCCGGGCACACGGTGCGGCTGCTGTCGCGCCACGCCGACGCCGACGCGCGGCAGTGGTCCAGCGGGGTGGAGCCGCACGCGGGGAGCGTGAGCAGCGACGAGGCCGTGGCCGGCGTCGCGGACGGGTGCGACGCCGTGCTGCACGTGGCCGGCATCGTCGCCGAGAATCCCCCCGAGGTCACCTTTCAGGAGGTGAACGTGGAGGGAACGCGGCGGCTGGCGCGAGAGGCGCGGCGGGCGGGCGTCCGGCGCTTCGTCTACGTCTCCTCCTATGGCGCGGACGTGGGCGAGTCGGACTACCACCGCTCCAAGTTCGCCGCGGAACAGGTGGTGCGCGCCGAGGCGCCGCCAGGGTGGCTCATCGTGCGCCCCGGCAACGTCTACGGGCCCGGCGACGAGGTGATCTCGCTGATGCTCAAGATGGTGCGCACCCTCCCCGCCATCCCCCTGATCGGCGCCGGCAGCCACCCTTTTCAGCCGGTGTGGATGGACGACCTGGGCCTCGCCCTCGCCCGCGCGGTGGAGCGCGAGAACCCGCGCGAGACGGTCGTCGACGTCATGGGTCCGGACGTGACCACCATGCGCGAGGTGATCGAGCTGCTGGGCAAGATCACGCAGCGCAGCCCCGTCCTGGTCCCCGTCCCCGAGTTCCTGGCGAAGATGGGAACGCAGGCGCTGGAGACCGCCGGCATCGACTTTCCCGTCAAGGAAGGGCAGATCACCATGCTGCAGGAGGGCAACGTCCTTCCCCCCGGCGCGGTGAACGGATTGACGGAAACCTTCGGCGTCACCCCCACCACGCTGGGCGAAGGGCTGGGCAAGCTGGCGGACCAGCTGCCGGAGATGCTGCCCAGCGAGGGAACGGGGTCGCTGCACCGCCAGCGCTACTGGGCCGACATCCACGGCAGCAGGCTGGCGGCGGACGAGCTGTTCGAGGTGGTCCGCACGGAGTTCTACGCGCTGGCGCCGCCGGGGCTGCTGGAGGTGGGGGCGGAGCCCGGGTCGCGCACGGCCATGGAGGAGGGCGCCACCCTCACGCTGGAGATCCCCCTGCGCGGGCACATCCAGGTGCGGTGCATGGATATCAGCGACAACACCATCACCATGGTCACGCTTGAGGGGCACCCGCTCTCCGGCGCCATCCGCTTCGACGTGACGGAGATCTCGCCCGGCGTGCTGCGCTTCGAGGTGCGCTCCTTCACCCGCTCGGCGGACCTCCTCGACCGGATCGGGATGCGGACGTTCGGCAAGGCGGCGCAGCGGGCCACGTGGCGCGCCGTGGTGTCCGCCGCCGTGGACCGCAGCGGCGGCACCGCGCCGGACGGCGTGCGGGAGGAGGAGACCTCGCTGCACGGCGCGGACGCGGAGGACGTGGAGAAGTGGGTGGAGGAGGTGGTGATGCGCTATCGCCGCACGCAGGCGCCGGATCCGGGGAGCGCGTGAGTGCGGGAGTGCGGGAGTGCGGGAGTGGTGAAGAGGGCGCGGAGGCCGGAACCAGGCCTCCGCGTCCTCGTTCTTCTCCTGGACCATACGCGTTGTTTACGCCGTAGCAGTCTGCGCGAGGACTGGACGCGCTGCGACAGGGAGGATAGGTTCAGCGGTACATGCGGCGCCGCCTCACCCGGAGCGCGGCGCCCGCGAAACACCCCCCAGGCAGGAGAATGCACGTGAAGAAGTTGTCGCTGAACGTCGAGGCGCTCCAGGTGGAGACGTTCGATACCACGAAGACCCAGGCGGCGGAGGGCACCGTGGTCGCCCATGCCCGCACCTTCCCGGACCCGGTTTACACCTGCGCGTATCACTGCACCTGGTACCCGGGCACCACCTGCGAGTAATCGCACGCTCCGGATGAAACACGGCGCCCGGCTTCCTTCGCGGGAGGCCGGGCGTTCGTCATCATCCACCCCGCAGAAGTCTCACACGGAGGGCACGGAGGGAAGGCTTCTCTCCGTGCCCTCCGCATCTTCCGTGTGGGACCATGGTGGTTTCAGCGGCGGTACAGGCGGTACTGCTCGCGCTTCTGCATCCAGGCGCGCAGTTCCTCGTCCCAGCGGCGCTGGATCACGCGCGGGTCCTCGCCCCGGTCAAACGCCTCGCGCGCCCAGGTGGAGCCGATCATCTGCGTGAAGCCGGCGTTCATCACCCGGAAGCGCTGCGGGTTCTGCTTCTTCGCCTCGCTCAGCAGCACCAGCGTGGTCCACACGGGGCGGAACGCCTCGCGGTCCGTCACCTCCAGCCGCAGCGACGTGAACGCGGTGTCGCGGTAGGTGGTGTAGACCGCCGGGTCACGCGTCGGGCGGATCTCCTCGGGGACGAAGCGCACGCCGGGAAGCTCGTACTGCGCCACCGCCTCCATCAGCCGCCGCGCGTCCAGCCACGGCGCGCCGAAGTAGGAGAACGGCGCGTCCGTTCCCCTGCCGGTGTGGACGTTGGTGGCCCCGTCCGCCAGCACCAGCCCGGCGTACTTGAGCTCCGCGTCCACCGAGCGAATGTTGGGGCTGGGGCGAATGAACGGCAGCCCCGTCTGGTCGAAGTACACGTCCGGCCGCCACCCCTCCACCGGCACCACGTGCAGCTGCGCGCCCACGTTCGCGTCGCCGTTGAAGTAGCGCGCCACCTCGCCACTCGTCATCCCGTGGCGCAGCGGGGTGGGGTAGTAGCCGGTGATGACCTGTGTGACGTTGCGCACGTCCATGTGCATCACCGGCCCCTCCGACACGTCCGTGATGGGATTGGGTCGGTCCAGCACGACGAACGGGATGTCGTGCTTCGCGGCCTCCTCGATCGCCATCGCCATCGTCCAGACGAAGGTGTACGGCCGCGCGCCCACGTCCTGGATGTCGTAGACGAGCACGTCCACCCCCTGCAGCTCCTCCGCGGTGGGGCGCTGCGTGCGGTCGTACAGCGAGAAGACGGGGACGCCCGTGCGGGTGTCGCGACCCGCCGCCACCGTTTCGCCCGCCTCCAGGTCGCCGCGGATGCCGTGCTCCGGGCCGAAGAGCGCCACGAGGTTCACCCCGTTGGCGCGCAGGTAGTCGGCCGCGTGCTGCCCGTCGCGGGTGACGGCGCTCTGGTTGGTGATGAGCCCCACGCGCTTGCCGCGCACCAGGTGCAGGGAGTCGCGGACCAGGATCTCCAGCCCCGGGATGACGGCCGTCGTGCGCGCGGGCTGGGCCGGCGCGGCCGCGGACGGGGCGGCGGGGGGCGGAACGCTGTCCGCGGCGCCGCCGTTGTTCGCGGGCGAGGGCGTGCACGCGGGCGCGCCCCCCAGCGAGGCGAACGCCAGCGCCAGCAGCGGGAGCCGGATGGGAAGGAGCTGGATCGACATGCCGGTTATCCGTAGGTTGATGCGGTGCCGGGGCGCGGCGCGGATTGGCACGGTACACGCATCGGCGCGGGCCGCGGCCCCGGGGGGCGCAGCGCGAATTGCGGGCCAGCCGCCCGCGCGGGGCGGCGGACGGAGAACACTCGGGAGGCGGATTGGCGGAGATTTATCGCCCGGCGCGGCCGGACGAGATCGATGACGTGGCCCGGCTGGTGGCGCACAGCTTTCCCGCGCCCGACCGCGGCCACGAGTGGTGGGAAGACTTTCTGGTCAACGGGCCGCACGGCGGGCTGGAGTCCCTCTGGGTCACGGAGGAGAACGGGCGGCTCATCGGCGCCTGCCAGCTGCTGTGGCTGCGCCAGTGGATCAGCGGCGTGGACATGCCCGTCACCGGCGTGGGCGCCGTCTCCATCGCCCCCACGCACCGCAAGCGCGGCCTGGCCACGCGCATGCTCATCGCGGGCTTCGAGCACGCGCGCGAGCGGGGCGACGTCGGCAGCGCCCTTTTCCCCTTTCGCGCGGCCTTCTACGAGAGCCTGGGATACGGCCTGGCCGGCGAGGCGCACCAGTACCAGGTGCCCCCGCAGCTCCTTCCCGACGACAAGGAGGAGCGCATGCGCGTGCGCCTGGTGGACGGCGACGAGGACGAGGCGGCCATGCGCGCCGTCTACCGCGAGGCCGCGCAGCGCCTGCAGACGGGGCAGCTGGACCGCACCGAGCGCACGTGGACCAAGGCGTGGAAGCGCGAAGACCTGGCTGCCGTGCTGTACTGGGGCGAGAGCGGCGAGGCGGAGGGATACGCCATCGTCCGCTACCGCGCCGACCTGCCGGTGGACCGGCGCTTCATCGAGGTGGAGGAGCGCGTGTGGCTCACCCTGGGCGCGCAGCGGGGCATCTACGGGTGGATGAGCACGCTGGCCGACCAGTGGCGCGAGATCGTGTACCGCGCGCACCCGGAGGAGCACTTCGGCGACCGGCTGAACGAGCCGCGCCTCCCCCTGCTCAGCGCGCCCAGCTGGGGGCTGTGGTTCCCCTCGGCCACGCTCCTGCGCGGGCCCATGTTCCGCATCCTGGACCTGAAGGACGCGCTGGAGCGGCGCACCCTGGTGGTGGGCGACCACGACCTCACCTTTCGCCTGGAGGTGGACGACCCGCAGGT
>DATABT010000259.1:0-6447 GCA_036259455.1 Longimicrobium sp.
CCGGCATCCGTACGACGAGGTGCAGTTCATCCAGGATGGGCGCGGCCTCTATACGGTCGAGGGAGAGACGTTCGAGGCCGGCGCGGGCGACATCCTGGTGATCAAGGCGGGCGAGGTGCACAGCTTCAAGTGCATCGGAGACTCGCCGCTGGTGCAGCTCGACGTCCACCTGAGCCCCGACTTCATCCAGGAGAACCTGGACCAGGGGAACCCCTGACACCGCGCCCATCACCGTTCCATCTCACCCTCCATCCGCTACCCGGCACCATGAACCGTCTCCCGATTCTGGCCTGCGCCGCGCTCTGCATTGGCGCCTCGCCGGCCGTCGCACAGCAGCCCGTGAACGACAGCACGCGCGTGGCGCTGAACCGCGTGTTCGCGGCATGGAGCGCCGCCGACGGGCCGGGATGCGCGGTGGGCGTCAGCCGCGACGGCGCCGTCGTCTTTCAGAACGGCTACGGACTCGCCAACCTGGAGACGGAGAGTCCCATCACCCCCGCGTCGGTTTTCCACGTGGCGTCCGTTTCCAAGCAGTTCACGGCGGCGGCGGTGATGCTGCTGGCGCGCGACGGCAGGCTGTCGCTGGACGACGACGTGCGGCGCCACCTGCCGGAACTGCCCGACTACGGCCATCGCATCACCCTGCGCCACCTGCTTACGCACACCAGCGGTCTGCGCGACCAGTGGGACCTGCTGGCGATGGCGCGGGGGCGGTTCGAGGAGAACCGCATCACGGAAGAGGACGTGCTGGAGATCGTCGGGCGCCAGAAGGCCCTGAACTTTGTCCCCGGCACGGAATACCTGTACAGCAACACCGGCTACACCCTCGCGGCGGTGGTGGTGCGGCGCGTGAGCGGCAAGTCACTGCGCGAGTTCGCGGACGAGCGGATCTTCAAGCCGCTGGGGATGAGCGACACGCACTTTCACGACGACTACACCATGGTGGTGAAGGGGCGGGCGGCGGGGTACGCGCGCCGGCCGGCGGGCGGGTGGCGCGTCAGCCTGCCCAACTACGACACCTATGGGGCCACCAGCCTGTTCACCACCGTGGGCGACCTGCTGAAGTGGGACGCCAACTTCACCGCGCCCGTGGTGGGGGACGAGGGGATGTGGCGCGAGATGCTGGCCAGCGGCGTCCTGGCCGGCGGCGACACCACGGGGTACGGGCTAGGGATCGCCACGGAGCAGTACCGCGGGACCACACTGGTCGGCCACGGCGGTGCGGACGCCGGGTACCGCACCTATCTTGGCCGCTTTCCCGAACACAGGGTGACGGTGGCGGTGCTCTGCAACGCGGCGCAGGCCAACCCGGGGGCCCTAGCCAGGAGCGTTGCCGACGTGCTCCTTGGCGACAGCCTGCCGCCCGTCCCCGAGGCGCCCGCGGCGCGCGTTACGCTGGCTCCGGAGGAGCTGTCCGCGCTGGAGGGCGTGTACGTGCACCCGGTGACGGGCGCGCCCTTCTTCATCACGCGGCGCGGTGACACGCTGGTGGCAGGCCGTACCACCGGACCGGCACTGGTGCCGCTGGGGGAGCGCCGGTTTCGCGTGGTCGCGCAGCCCGTGGAGCTGGAGTTCAGGCCGGACGGCGGTCTGGTGCAGACGGTGCTGGCCTGGCCGCGGCGGACGCCGGTGACGCTGCGCCGCCAGGAACCGGCCCGGCCATTCCGCGCGGAGCTGGAGGCCTACACCGGCACCTGGTACAGCGAGGAGCTGGGTGCGACGTACACCGTCGCGGCGACGGACAGCACGCTGGTGCTGCGGACGCGGTGGGGGGCGGAGCGGACCGTGCGGCCGGCGTACGGCGATACCTTCTCCGGAGATTTCCTGCTCAACTTCACCCGTGGGCGCGGGGGCCGCGTGGACGGAATGCGGATGAGCAGCGGGCGCGTCCGCGGCGTGCGCTTCGAGCGGGTTCGCCGATAGGCGGGGCGCCTGCGCTCTCCAGCGCGCTTTGTCGGTGCTGCGCAGGGGGGACACGGGCATCTCCGTCTTCCTCTTTCGCGGATAGCCGGGGGAGCGGCCTGGCGCCCCGTCGCCGTCCCCATGACGAGGTGCAGTTCATCCAGAGCGGGCGCGGCCTGTATACGGTGAACGGGAGACATTCGAGGCCGGCGCGGGCGACATTCTCATGATCAAGGCGGGCGAGGTACACAGCTTCCGCTGCATCGGGGATTCTCCGCTGGTGCAGCTGGACGTCCATCTGAGCCCGGACTTCATCCAGGAGAACCTGGAGCAGGGGTAGCGCCGACGTCGTCCCTGCCCGGAATTTCCGGAAGCCGCCTGCGGATCGTCTCCTTGCTCGAGCTGCCACCCGCCAGCTGGTGGGACCTCACCTGGCAGGGTGGTCGAATGCTCCGAATGCGGGCTTCCGCGATGCTGCCGTATACGAGGAGTCCAGGCGCGGGGCAGTCTGCAACCACCGGGGTTTCCGGCTGCCTGAAACGCAACTCCGGGCCCTGCACTCCGTTCAGTCCGGATGCTCCTTGCGCAGGCGCGCCCACGCGAACTCGCGCGCCATCATGCGCATCGCGAACGCGAGCTTGATCCGCTCCTCGCCCGACATCCGACGGTGAACCTCGTCCTGGAGGGCCTGGGCCGTCGGGCTGGTGTCGCTCATCCCGTGCCGTTCGGGTGCAAGCGAGCAGGCGGGTATCTCCCGGGAGTATACCGCCGCGTGGGAGCGAGATGAATCGCGGCGGAGCGGAAGGGTCCATTGCGATCTGGACACACTTGCGTTGCGAGTCAGTTGCACCCACCGTGCTTCATGGCCGCGGGGGCACGGCCGCGCGCCCTCGCCGCTCCGTCATGCGCTTGCACCCGACCGCCAATACGGGAGACATCAATGGAATCAGGCCAGGATAGTTCCATCACGATCGTCCGGGAGCGGGCGTACACATACGCCGCCCGCTCGTTCAAGGTGTTCGTGGACCAGGTCCAGGCCGGCACGGTGGCGAACGGAGACGAGGTGACGCTCCGCGTGCCGCCGGGGCGTCACGGCGTCCACGTGGGCATCGACTTCTACCGCAGCGGGACCGTCGCCGTCGACCTGGCGCCGGGCGAGGCGGCGCGGCTGACGTGCGGGGCCGGCTCCCTGCTGTCGGCGTTCACGGCGAAGCATCTCTTCCTTACGCGCACGGACGGGGGCGAAGGCGGCAAGGGCGCGGCCGTGGCGGAGGCAGCCCCCCACGTCTTCCCGGTCGTATCTCTCGACGACACGGCGAACCGGGTTCCGTCGGCGGTGGAGGACGTGCACATCCCTTCCGGCGTGTCGATCACGGTAAAGCGGTCGCGGACGGTGGAGCACTCCGTGGACGTGCAGTGGGGTTCGGCGACCGAGGGCCAGGTCACGGCGGGCATCAAGACCCTGATCAGCGGCTCCATTCGCAAGGAAGTTTCGGACCGGCTGGGCATCACGCGCGGCGAGAGCGAAACCACGGAATACGAGGTGGAGCTGAAAGGGGTGAACGCGAACTGTTATCGCCTGACGTGGGTGGACACCTGGCGCACGGGCATGGTGGAGTTCAGCGATGGAAACGCCACGCGCATGCTCCCCTTCCGGTTCCGGGAGCGCACCGAGCTGGAGGTCCACCCCGTGGACCCCGGCGAAACCGGAGGAGAAAAGCTCCAGGCGTGAGTCCGAGCCGTCCGGTCAGGGCCCCAGCGGCCCGTCCGCCGCCACCCGGACCTGCCGCGGTAGCGCGCCCAGCCGCTCGCGGTCCAGGTACCGCCCGCCGAGCACAAGCGTCGCCGGGGGCATCGACATCCGCCATGACTCCACTCGACTCGGCCCCTGGGGCATTGGTCCCACGCCACTGAGACGTCCTGCTGCCCCACGCCGCATGTTCACCACGCGAAAGCCCGTGATCGGGATGATCCACGTGGGCGCGCTCCCGGGCACGCCGGCGAGCCGCGCCACGCTGCGGGAGCTGGAGGCGCAGGCGGTGGCGGAGTGCGCCCTCTACCGCGCGGCGGGGGTGCACGGGGTGATGCTGGAGAACATGCACGACGTGCCGTATCTGCGCGGCGGCGTGGGCCCGGAGATCACCGCGGCGATGACCGTGCTGTCGATGGCCGTCAAGGCGGCAAGCGGGCTCCCGTGCGGCGTCCAGATCCTGGCGGGCGCGAACCACGAGGCGGTGGCCGTGGCGCACGCGGCGGGGCTGGACTGGGTGCGCGTGGAGGGGTTCGCGTTCGCGCACGTGGCCGACGAGGGGATCATCGAATCGTCCGCGGCGTCGCTGCTGCGCTTTCGCCGCAACATCGGCGCGGAGCGGGTGCAGGTGTGGGCGGACGTGAAGAAGAAGCACGCCTCGCACGCCATCACCGCCGACGTGGGGATCGGCGAGGCGGCCGCTGCCACGGAGTTCATGCGCGCGGACGCCGTCATCGTCACCGGCACCGCGACGGGCGAGTGCCCGACGGAGGCGGACGTGGCGGAGGTGCGGGGCCGCTGTGGACTGCCGATCTACCTGGGCTCCGGCATCACCGCCGAGAACCTGCCGCGCTACTGGGGCGCGAACGGCTTCATCGTCGGCTCCGACTTCAAGACGGATGGCCGGTGGAGCGCGGGTGTGGACGTGGCTCGTGTGGACGCGTTCATGGCCGCGTACGCGCGCTGCCTCTGATGAGAAGCACGCGCACCTCATCCTCGGCCGCAAGGTGGTCGCGACGCGCGCGGTCGCCCGTGCGATCGGCGCCTTTCCGGCCGGGCTTGCTCTGGACTGACGAACCGCCCCGCGCCGGAGGGTGCGGGGCGGTTCGATTGATGGCTTTCCCGTCCCTCGTTCAGGACGAACGCAGGATGGTGACGGGGAGGCGTTGTCCGCTCCGCGCGCTCCGGCAAGATGGATTCCGCCGACTCGTGAGCGGGGCCGGGGAGGAACGGATCACGCGGAGAAGGCGATTCGTTTCACCGCCTTCCACTGCTCTTCCAGCCGCAACTCCCTTACCCATCGCTCGACATAGGTATCGTCCAACTGCTGAGACCGCACACGGAGCATCCGTGCGGCATCTTCGATCTGGCGTGACGATTCGCTCATGCGCGACCGAGGTTGAACTGTCCCTCCAGACGCAATGCCTCCAGCGCGGCGCCTTCATCGACGTAGAACTCGTCGCGGGGAAGGAGTGCGACGAATGCGCGTGGCTGTTCACCTGTGGGCGCGATCACCAGATCGACATCCCGCGGTGGTGCAGGCGAACGGGCTGCGCATGGAGTACGACACGTTCGGCGATCCTTCGCACCCCGCGCTGCTGCTGGTGATGGGGCTCGCGGGGCAGATGGTGGCGTGGGACGAGGAGTTCTGCGCGCGGCTGGCGGGGTGCGGGTTCCACGTGATCCGCTTCGACAACCGCGACATGGGGCGCAGCACCTGGATGGACGGCGCGCCCGTGCCCAGCCTGCTGCGCGTGCTCCGCGCGGCGCGACGGGGTGAGCACATCGAAGTGCCCTATCGAGTGCCGGACCTGGCGAACGACACGCTGGCGCTGCTGGATGCGCTCGGCGTGGAATCCGCGCACCTGGTGGGCATTTCGATGGGCGGGATGATCGCGCAGACGATGGCCATGCAGGCGCCGCACCGGGTGCGCACGCTCACGTCCATCATGTCGCACACCGGCGAGCCGGACCTGCCGCATCCGCACCGCCGCGCGACCGCCTCGCTGCTGGTCCCCGCTCCGCGCAACCGGGAGATGGCCATGCGCCGCGCCGTGTCGGCCTGGCGCATCCTGACCGGCCCCGCCATCCCCCTCGCTCGCGCGGACGCGGGCGATGGCGGAGCTGGCGTACGTCCGCGGCCGCAACCGGCGGGCGTGCTGCGCCAGCTCGCGGGAATCATCGCGTCGCCCAGCCGCGCGCCGGGGCTGCGGACGCTGCGGGTGCCCACGCTGGTGATTCACGGCGAGCACGATCCGCTGGTGCCGCTGGAGGGCGGCCACCGCACCGCCGCGCTCGTTCCCGGCGCGGAGCTGGCGATCATCCCACGGATGGGCCACGCGCTGCCGCCGCCGCTGTGGGAGCGGCTGATCGAGCTCATCGCCCGCCATGCCTCGCGCGGCTGAACGGCACATCGGGAGCCTTCGACACTTTCATCGGCTCTCGCCGGGCGCTCCACCCGGTGCGGAAAAATTGAACCTGAATCCTGCGATGTAGAGGCTCCGGGCCCCTGATAGCCGGTTCGGGGCTCTTCAAGGGCTTCAAGGCGCAGGCGGGAGGTGCTCACGACGACGCTGCAGGCGTTTTCCGGACCCGGCTCGCGGCTTCTGGGGTCCGGGTTCCTCGTCTTTTCTAGCGGGTCCCATGGCTCCGCGACAACCGCGCTCCTGGCAAGCCGGTTCTCAGCCCTCCGTCCCGCTTCGCCGCCCTGCCTACGCTGGCAGCGGTGGTCCGAGCGCCTCCATTCGGCGTAGCGCCCTGAGCAGCATCTCGCCCATGGGTTCGCCCCGCGTGAT
>DATABT010000260.1:0-21803 GCA_036259455.1 Longimicrobium sp.
GGAGAAGGTCGATGGATGCCATTCCCTCGTGCGCCAGCGCGGCCGTCTCGCCGCCGTCCGTCACCAGCACGCGGATGCCGGCGTCCGCCACCATGAAGGCGAGCCGGTCCAGCGGATACGCGGGATCCAGCGGGACGACGGCCGCGCCCGCCTTCAGCGCCCCCGCCAGCGCCGCGATCGTCCCCGCGGAGGGCGCCGAGGCGATCCCCACCCGGTCCCCGGGACGCACGCCCATCGCAACCAGCCGCCGGGCGACGCCGTTGGCGCGCGCGTCCAGCTGGCCGTACGTCCAGCGCGTGCCGGGATACTCCACGGCGGGCGCATCCGGCGTGGTCGCCGCGTGGGTGGCGAGTCGATCCACCAGCGTCCCCGCGGCGCCGGGCTCCATCTCCCGCGTGCCCCAGGCCAGCAGCCGCTCGCGCTCGGCGTCCGGGACCATGGAGTGGGCGGAGAGCGGCGCGTCCACGTCGGCGATGGCGCGGCCCAGCAGCACGCGCAGGTGCTCGAACATCCGCGCCATGGTGGACTCGTCCCACAGGTCCGTGCTGTACTCGGCCATGCACGAGATGGAGCCGTCGATCTCTACCGTGGCGAAGGTGAGGTCGAACTTGGTGGTGGCGGTGTCGATGAGGGTGATCCCCGTCTCCTGGAACACGGGGCGAAGGTTGAGCTCCGAGCGGAACTCGCTGTCCGCCTTGTGGTGCACGTCGTTGACGAACGTGTGGTGAAAGTACGCCACCTGGAACAGCGGGCTGCGCGAGGGGTCGCGCTCCGTGGTCACCGCGTCCACGATGCGGTCCAGCGGCAGTTCCTGGTGCGCGTCGGCGTCCAGCACGGCGGTGCGCACCTGCGCCACCAGCTCGCGAAAGGTCATGTCGCCGCGCACCCGCGCGCGCAGGGGCGCCGTGTTGACGAAGAAGCCGACCAGCGACTCCAGCTCCGCGCGGTTGCGGTTGCCCAGCAGGGTGCCCACGACCAGGTCGTCCTGGCCGCTGTACTGGTGCAGCATCAGGTACAGCCCGGCCATGATCACCATGTTCATGGACGCGCCCGTCTCCACCATGGCCCCGCGCAGCCGGTCCGCCAGCGCCGCCGGCCACACGAACCGGTACATGGTGCCGCGGTAGGTGAGCACGGGCGGCCGCGGCCGGTCGGTCGGCAGCTCCAGGACGGGGGCGCCCAGCAGGTGGCCGCGCCAGTACTCCACCTGCCGGCGCAGCGTCTCGCCCGTCAGGTACTCGCGCTGCCACACGGCGTAGTCGGGGAACTGCACCTGCAGCTGGGTGAGCGGATACGGCAGCCCGCGCGAGTACGCGTGGTACAGCTCGTCCATCTCGCGCATGATGATGGGCATGCTCCACCCGTCGGTGACGATGTGGTGCACGTTGATGAGCAGCGCGGCGTCCGCGTCCGACACGCGGATCAGGTGCAGGCGCAGCATGGGCCCGGTGGCCAGGTCGAACGGCTGCGCCCCCAGCTGCGAGATGGTGCGGCGCACGGCCTCTTCCGGCGCGGGCTCGCCGCCGGGGCCGCGGATGTCGACGAGGTGGATGGGCACGGGGTGCGGCGGCAGCACCACCTGCCGCGGCTCGCCGTCCACCAGGCGAAAGGCGGTACGGAGCGCCTCGTGGCGGTTTACGATCTCCGTCCAGGCGCGCTCCAGCGTGGGGACGTCCACCGCCCCGGCGCTGATCAGGCACGCCGCGGGAATGTTGTAGAACGGGTTCCCCGGCTCCATCTGGTCCAGAAACCAGAGCCGCTCCTGCGCGAACGACATGGGATACACCGGCCCCCCGCCCGCCTTGCGGATGGCGTTCTTGGGCGCGGCGGGCTTCGCCTGGCCCTTGATGCGCTTTTCCAGGAGCAGGCGCTTGGCTTCGGAGAGCCGGTCGCGCGAGCGGGTGGTGGTGTTCGTATCCATCGTGCGTTTTGTTACGGAAAAGGTAACTATGGTAGACAGCAGCGTTCCCTCGAGCGGCCCGCCCCTCCGGGCTCGTAATCCTCGCCCACGTCCCCCAATAGGTCTTGGGGAGGTTGAACTTCATCGCGGACTGGGGCCCCTCCCCCGGCCTTCCCCGCTCGTTCCTCGTGGAGAGGAGAGCACTACGACTGCGCTCCGGACCTCACTCCCTCCCCCGCGCAGTTTGCGGGGGGAGGGCTGGGGAGGGGGGTTCGCGCGCAGCGGGACGCTGTAAAACCCTCCGCACCCCCGACCGCGGATTCCATCACCCCTTCACCTACACCCCCGCCAGCTCCAGCGCCTCCTCGTCCGTCAGCGCGTCGATCTCGGCGACGATCGCGTCTTCCACCAGCGCAGCGAACCGCGCGATGGTGGGCGCCTCGAAGATCGCCTTGAGGGGGAGCTCCAGCCCGAAGCCGTCGCGGCAGCGGGAGATGATCTGCGTGGCCAGCAGCGAGTGCCCGCCCAGCGCGAAGAAGTCGTCGTGGATGCCGATGGGGCTGATCCCCAGCAGCTCCTCCCATATTCCCGCGACCGCCTCTTCCACGTCCGTGGTGGGCGCGTGGTACTCGGTGGCCAGGCGCGGCCGAGCGTACGAGCCGAACGCCGGCCCCGCCGCCTCGTCCGCGCGCGCCGTCATCCGGTACTCCACGTCGCCCGTGGAGAGCAGGACGTGGGGCTCGCCCGCCAGCGTCAGCGCGTGCTCGAGCGCGGTGGCGGCCCCGGCCTCGTCCATCCCGTAGCCCTCCGCGGGCTCGTCGCCGCCGAACCAGCGGTCCCACGCGGCGCTCGTCCACGGCGTGGCGTGTTCCGCCGTGGTGGCGGCGAAGGCGTCGATCACGGCGTGCGTGGCGGCGACCTCGACCACCCCGATTCCGCCCAGCGCGGGCGTCAGCGACGACTCCACGAGAACGAAGTCCATCGCCCGGTCCGCCAGCGCGGCGCGGACGCCCTTCAGCTCGCCCAGCAGGTGCGCCATGCGCCGCTCCCACGGGCCCAGGCGCACCTCGCCGATGGCCTCGCGCGGCGCCTCCTCGTGCGCCAGCGGGGCGAAGACGACGCCGTGCAGCGCGCCGAAGGTGCGGTCCGTCTCGCGCAGCACGTCACGCATCTGCTCCGCCTGCTCGGGCAGCACCTGCAGGGTGAGGATCTCCGCGCCTTCCGCCTCCAGCGCGCGGATGCGCTCGATCTGCCGGCGCAGCGGGTCCTCAGGCAGGCGGGCCTTGACCATGGGGTCCCAGCTGCCGCGGTGCGGAAGGGTGGAATCCATCAGCACCAGCCGCGCGCCGTAGCGGCGGACCAGGTGCTCCGCCAGCAGCTCGTTGCGCCCGCGCAGCCCGCCGATGAGCAGATAGACGCCGCCCTCGCGCAGCACGGGCGCGGGGACGGGCGCCGGCTTCACCGCGTCATAGCCGCGCACCCAGCGGTACCGCCCGCGCAGCGCCACCGCGCGCTCCGCGCCGGCCAGCGCCTCCGCGGCCAGGCGCGCGCCCATCGCCCGCGCCGCGTCCTCATCGCGCGGAACGGAGACGTCCGCCACGCGCGCGGCCACGGAGGCCGCCTCCACCCGCAGCACCGCCGCCGCGCCGAAGAGGGCGGCGCGCGACGCATCGACCGAATCCTCCCCGCTCACCTCCACGGCGGCGGTGGTCGCGGCGAGCAGGTCGAACTCCGCCTTCGCGCGGCTCAGCGCGTCCGCGAGGACCAGCACGCCCACGGGGCCGCGGGCGGTCGAATCCTCCACGCCCCACAGGTGCAGCACTTTCGCCGGCACGCCACCCTCCGCGGCCAGCGCCTCCATCAGCTTGCGGTGGTCGTCGCGGAATGCGGGACGCGCCGTCCACCCTTCCGCCGTGCGCTCGAACGCCTCGCCCGGGCGGACGACGACGGGAGTGCGGCCGTGCGCCCGCAGCGCCTCCACCGCGCCCTCGGAGAGCGGCGAATCGTCCGCGAACACCAGCACCCGCCCCTCGCCGAACTCCGGACGCAGCGCGGCGGTGCGGCGCCAGGAGGGCACGTACAGCCACTCCCCGGGATCGGCCTTCCGTCCCCCGCGCGGCTTGCCGGCCGCGAGCTGCCCCGGCCGCGGCGCCTCGATCCAGTAGCGCTGCTTCTCCCACGGGTAGGTGGGGAGCGGCACCCTGTTCAGCCGCTCGCCGTCGTGGAACGCGGTCCAGTCCGGCGTCACTCCCGCCAGCCAGAGCCGGCCCAGAGCGCCCAGAAGGAAGGCTTCGTCCGGCGTGCGGTCGTAGGAATAGCGGACGGTGGGGATGACGGGGACCGCGCCCGCGTCACCGCGCTGGCGGAGAAAGGTCGACAGCGTCTGCCCGGGGCCGACCTCCACGAGCACGCGCCCGGCGCCGCGCAGCACCTCCGCCGCGCCGCGGTCGAAGCGAACGGTCTCGCGGGTGTGGCGGGCCCAGTAGCGCGGATCCGTCGCCTCCGCGGCGGTGATCCACGTCCCCGTGACGTTGCTGGCCATGGGGATGCGCGGCGCGTTGAGCCGCATCCGCCCGACGAGTGCCTCGATCGCCGGGACGACGGGGTCCATCATCGGCGAGTGGAAGGCGTGCGTGGCGGCCAGCCCGCGCGCGGCGTGGCCGGCGTCCGCGAGCCGCTTCCGCACTTCATCCACCGCCCCGTCCGGCCCCGCGACGACGCACAGCGCCGGCGCGTTCACGGCCGCGATCGCCGTCCCGTCGACCAGGAAGGCGGACGCGGCCTCGGGAGAGAGCGGCACGGCGAGCATGGCCCCGCCGGGGAGCGCGCCGATGAGCCGCGCGCGCTCCGCCACCAGCGCCAGCGCGTCTTCCAGCGAGAAGATGCCGGCGACGCAGGCCGCCGCGTACTCGCCCAGCGAGTGGCCGATCACGGCCTCGGGGACGATCCCCCAGCTCATCAGCAGCCTGGCCAGCGCGTACTCGATGACGAAGACGGCGGGCTGGGCCAGCTCCGTGCGGTTCAGGCGCTCCGCCTCCGGGGTGGCGGATTCCGTCCGGCCCAGCATGGCCTTCAGGTCGATCCCCGCCCCCGCCGGCGTGTCCGCGGGCGCGTCGCCGGGGAAGATGACCTCGCGGATGTCGATGCCGGTCCGCGCCCGCAGGATCTCCGCGCACCGATCGACCTCCGCGCGGAAGGCGGGCTCGGCGTCGTACAGCCCGCGCGCCATCTGCGGGTACTGGTCGCCCACGCCGGGAAAGAGAAAGACGACGGAGCGGTGCCCGTCCTCCACCGCCGCCGTGGCGATGCGCTCGGGGTGCCGCGCGGCCAGCAGCTCCGCCGCGTCTTCGCCCGCGCGGACGACGAGCGTGCGCCGGAAGCCCAGCTCGCGCCGCCCCGCCTGCAGCGTCCAGGCGACGTCCGCCAGCGGCTGGCCGGGGTGGTCGCGCAGGTGCGCGGCCAGGCGCTCCGTGGCCGCGTCCAGCGCCGTGGGCGTCTTCGCGGAAAGGACGAGCAGCTGCGTGCCGCGGCGGGCGCGGGAGGCGCGCGCGGTCGGCGCCTCCTGCAGCACCACGTGCGCGTTGGTCCCGCCGATGCCGAACGAGCTGACGGCGGCGCGGCGCGGCTGATCATCCACCGAATCCCACGCCTCCAGCCGGTTGGAGACGTAGAAGGGGGACGAGGCGAAGTCGATCCTGGGGTTCGGCGCGCGGAAGTGGACGGTCGGCGGGAGGGCGCGGTTCTCCAGCGCCAGCACCGTCTTGATGAAGCCGGTGATGCCGGACGCCGCGTCCAGGTGCCCCACGTTCGTCTTCACCGAGCCGAGGGCGGCGAACTGCTTCCCATCCGTCCACCCGCGCCACGCCTGCGTGAGCGCCGCGATCTCGATGGGGTCGCCCAGCTCCGTGCCGCTGCCGTGGCCTTCCACGTAGCGGATGGTGCAGGGATCGACGTCCGCCACCTCCAGCGCCTCGCGGATGACGGCGGCCTGCCCCGCCACGCTGGGCGCGGTAAAGGCGATCTTCTGCCCGCCGTCGTTGTTGACCGCCGAGCCCTTGATGACGGCGCGGATGGGATCGCCGTCCCTCACCGCGTCCTCCAGCCGCTTGAGGAGCACGACGCCCACGCCGCTGCCGCCCAGCGTGCCCTGGGCGTCCGCGTCGAAGGCGCGGCAGTGCCCGTCCGGCGAGGCGATGCCGCCCGGCGAGTACAGGTAGCCCGTGACGTTCGGCGTGACGACGTTGGCCCCGCCCGCCAGCGCCAGGTCGCACTCCCGGTGCAGCAGCGCCTGCGCGGCCACGTGCACGGCCACCAGGGAGGTGCTGCACCCCGTCTGCACGCTCATGGCGGGGCCGCGCAGGTCCAGCTTGTAGGCGGCGCGAGTGGCCAGAAAGTCCTTGCCGCTGCCGACGCCCAGCTGGAACTCGCCGATGGCGGCGGCCAGCTCCGGGTTGCCGCGGACGTTCTCTTCCGTGTAGAAGGGCACGCCCGCGCCCGCGAACACGCCGATGCCGCCGCTGGCGCGCGCGGGATCCACGCCGCCGTTCTCCAGCGCCTCCCAGCAGCACTCCAGGAAGATGCGGTGCGCGGGCTCCAGCGCCTCGGCCTCGCGCGGGCTGTAGCCGAAGAACGCCGCGTCGAAGTGCTCCACGTCGGTCATGGAGCCGAACGCGGGCACGTACGCGGGGTCGGCGATCTCCTGGTCGGGGATGCCGGCGGCGCGCAGCTCGTCGGGGGTATAGCGGCGGATGGCCTCGCGCCCCTCGCGCAGGATCTGCCAGAACGACGGCAGGTCGTCCGCGGCGGGAAAGCGCCCGGACATCCCGATGACCGCCACCTCCGGCAGCCCCTCGTATTCGTTCTCCGGCTCCAAACTCATGGCTTGCCGTGTCGCTCAAGATGATCGGGACGATGCGATGTCCCGGGTTCCTTTCTGTTCCGACGGCTCCGCGCCGGCGCCCCCTCCGGGCTCGTAAGCCTCGCCCACCTCCCCCAGAACCCGTGGGGGAGGTTGCGGGATGCGGATGGTTCGGGGCGCCGTGACGGAGACCGCGCTGGCGTCCGCGCGGGGCCCCTCCCCGCTCGTTCCTCGCGGAGAGGAGAGAATTCGATACGCTCCGGAGGCCGGATTGCGCCCCGGACCTCACTCCCTCCCCCGCGCAGTTTGCGGGGGAGGGCCGCGGAGGGGGCGGCCGGCGGTCCGCGCCACACCATCCGAAGCGCTCCGCATGCAGCCCACGAAGGCGCACTTCCGCACTCACGCACTCACGCACTGTCCCCTACCGCCGCCCCCGCGTCAGCACCTCCCGCCGGCTGGCGCCGCGGCCGCGGCCGGCCTGATTTTCCGGGTCCGCCGGCTCCGCGGGGCGCGTCCGTGCGTCCAGGTGCGCGGCCAGCGCGGCGACCGTCGGGTACTGGAACAGGTCGACGATCGACACCTCCCGCCCCAGCGCCTGCCGTAGCGCCTCCTGCAGCCGCGCCAGCAGCAGCGAGTGGCCGCCCACCTCGAAGAAGCTGTCGTTCACCCCCAGCGTCTCCAGCTGCAGCACCTGGCGCCACACGGCCGCGATGGCCTGCTCCAGCTCGCCCTGCGGCGCGGCCGCCGGTTCCGCGGACGGCTCTTCCGGAGCGGGGAGGGCGGCGCGGTCCACCTTGCCGTTGGGGGTCTGCGGAAACGCGTCCATCACCACGTACGCCCGGGGAACCATGTAGTCCGGCAGCGCGCGGCCAAGGTGCTCGCGCAGGCCGGAGGCGGAGGGCTTCTGCTCCGGCGCCACCACCCACGCCACCAGCCGCCCCTCCCCGCGCCGGTCGGGACGCACCAGCACCATCGCGTCGCGCACGCCGGGGAACTCCATCAGCCGCGCCGCGACCTCGCCCAGCTCGATGCGGAAGCCGCGCACCTTTACCTGCTCGTCCAGGCGGCCCAGGGATTCGATCTGTCCATCCGGCAGCCACCGCGCCCGGTCCCCGGTGCGGTACAGGCGGCTTCCCGGCGCGCCGAACGGGTCGGGGACGAACCGGTCGGCGGTGAGCCCCGGCCGGTGCAGGTAGCCGCGCGCGAGCCCGGCGCCGCCCAGGAACAGCTCCCCTGGCACGCCCACCGGCGCGGGCTCGCCCGCGCGGTCCAGCACGTAGCCGCGCAGGTTGTCCAGCGGCCGGCCGATGGGCGTGGCCTGCCCGTCCCCGCGGATGCGGGCCGACGTGGACGCCACCGTGCACTCCGTCGGCCCGTAGACGTTGTGCAGTTCCACCGCCCCGGCCCACCGCGACGCCACGGCGGGACCCAGCGCCTCGCCGCCCGCCAGCACCACGCGCAGGTCGGGGAGCGCGGCCGGGTCCAGCGCCGGGAGCACCGACGGCGGAACCATGATCTCGGTGATGCGCTCGCGCCGCAGGGTGTTCTGCAGCGGCTCGCCGGGGAGCAGGTCCTCGCGCGGCGCCATCACCAGCGTGGCGCCCACCGCCAGCGTCGCGAAGACTTCGTGGGCGCTCACGTCGAAGGAGAAGGCGGCGAACTGCAGCACCCGGTCGCGCGGCGTGAGACCCATCCGGGTGCGCTGCAGATGCGCCAGGTTGGGCACGCCGCGGTGCGTGACCGCCACCCCCTTGGGCCTCCCCGTGGAGCCGGAGGTGTAGATGACGTACGCCAGGTTGTCCGGATCGCAGGGGGTCCCGGGGTCCCCCGCCGGCCGCGCGCCGATGCGGGCGGCTTCGGCGCGCAGGTCCACCACCTCCACCCCGTCCACCCCCGCCGGCGGCGGACCGGCGGAGACGACCAGCCGCGCCCCGGAATCGCGGAGCATGTACGCCAGCCGCTCCGGCGGATTCGCCAGGTCCAGGGGCAGGTACGCGCCTCCCGCCTTCAGCACGGCGAGGATGGCGATCACCGTCTCCGGCGCCCGCTCCGCCACCACGCCCACCACGCACTCGCGACCGGTCCCGCGCGCCGCCAGGTGGTGCGCCAGGCGGTTGGCGGATTCGTCCAGCTCACCGTACGTCACCGTCCGGCCGCGGAAGCGCAGCGCCGGCGCATCCGGAGCGCGCGCCGCCTGCTCCGCGAGCAGGTGGTGAATGGGACGCGGGGGATACGGATGGTCCACGCCGCTCCACTCCTCCAGCACCCGCCGCCGCTCCTCGCCGCGAAGCAGCCCGGGAAGGCGCGAGACGGGACGATCGGGATCTGCCACCAGCAACGCGACCAGCGCGGTGAAGTGCTCCCCCATCCGCTCCGCCGTGCCGTGGTCGAACAGGTCCGCGGCGTACTGGATGCCGCCCACGAACCCGTCGCCCTCCGGCTCCACGGAAACCGCGAGGTCGAACTTGGCCGTCCCGTTCTCCCCCGGCTCCAGCCGCGTCGCGACCGGCCCGAAGGGCGGGAACTCGCCCGGCTGCTGGACGGAGAAGGCGACCTGAAAGAGGGGATGCCGGCTCAGGCTGCGCTCGACCTTCAGCTCGTCCACCAGCCGCTCGAAGGGCAGCTCCTGGTGCGCGAACGCCCCCAGCGCCGCCTGGCGCACCCGGCGGATCACCTCGCGAAAGTGCGGATCGCCGGACAGGTCCGTCCGCAGCGCCAGCGTGTTGACGAAGAGGCCGATCATCCCCTCCGTCTCCGCCCGTCCCCTTCCCGCCACCGGCGAGCCGACGACGACGTCGTCCTGGCCGGACCAGCGCGCCATGAGGAGCTGGAACGCGCCCAGCAGGAGATGGAAGCGGGTGGCGCCTTCCGCGCGGGCCAGTGCGTCCACCGCGCGGGCGGTCTCCGCGTCCAGGCGGAACTCCACCGCGCCGCCGCGGACGATGGGCGTGGCGGGGCGGGGCCGGTCCGTCGGCAGCTCCAGCACGGGGACGCCGGCCAGCCGCTCGCGCCACCACTGGATCTGCCGCTCCAGCCGCGCGCCCGTGAGCCACGCCCGCTCCCACGCCGCGTAGTCGGGATACTGAAGGACGAGCGGCGGCAGATCGGGCTCGCGCCCCTCCGCCCGCGCCGCGTACGCCAGTGCCAGCTCGCGGAAGAGGATGTCGATGGACCACCCGTCCGCGACCACGTGGTGCAGGTTGACGAGCAGAATCCACTCCTCTTCCGCCACCCGGATCAGCCCCGCGCGAAAGAGCGGCCCCGTCGCCAGGTCGAAGGGCCGGCGCGCGTCCTCATCCGCCCTCCGCTGCGCCTCGCGCTCCGCCAGGTCCGCGGGGAGCACGGAGAGGTCGCTCACGGCGAGAGGGAACGGCGCCGGCGGATGGACGACCTGCAGCGGCCGCCCCTCGCGCGAGGGGAAGACCGTCCGCAGCGACTCGTGCCGGTGGACGACGTCCTCCAGCGCCCGCCGCATCGCCTCCGCGTCCACGCGGCCGCGCATCCGCACGCGCAAAGGGATGCTGTAGACGGCGGTTCCCGGGAGCACGCGGTCGATGAACCACATCCGCTCCTGCGCGAACGAGAGCGGCAGCGCCCCGTCGCGGGGGACGGGGACGATCTCCGGCGCCGCGTCTTCCTTCGAGCCCCGCAGCGCGTCGATGCGGACCGCCATCTCCCGCAGCCGCGGCGCCTCGAACACCGTGCGGATGGGCAGGTCCACGCCGCACGCCGCGCGGATGCGCGCCAGCAGCTGCATCGCCAGAAGCGAGTGGCCGCCCAGGTCGAAGAACCCGTCCTCGCGCCCCGCGCTCCGCCCCGGAAGCAGCTGCGCCCACGTGGCGGCCAGGGTGCGCTCCGTATCCGTCACCGGCGCGTCGTTCGAGTCCGCGGCGGGCTCCATCGGCGCGGGGGCGGGGAGCGCCCCGCGGTCCACCTTGCCGTTGGGCGTCAGCGGCAGCGCCTCCCTCGTGACGAGGGCGGACGGCACCATGTACTCCGGGAGCGCCGCACGCAGCGCGTCTCGCAGCGCCGCCGCGTCGAGCGTCCGCCCCTCCGCCGGCACCACGTATCCCGCCACCACGCCGTCGCGCACGACGACGGCGGCCTCACGGACGGAGGGATCGCGCAGCAGCGCCGCCTCGATCTCCCCCGGCTCCACACGGTGGCCCCGCACCTTCACCTGGAAGTCCGCGCGTCCCAGGTAGTGCAGCGCGCCGTCCGAACCCAGCCGCACGCGGTCTCCGGTGCGGTACAGGCGGCTTCCGGGCGCCCCGCACGGGTCCGGGACGAACCGCTCCGCCGTCATCCCCGGGCGTCCCAGGTAGCCGCGCGCCACCCCTGCCCCGCCGATGCACAATTCGCCCACAGCGCCCGTCGGCACGATCCGGAGCGCATCGTCCAGCACGTACAGCCGCGTGTTGTCCACCGGCCGTCCGATGGGCGTCCCCGCCAGCACGGAGCCCGAGTTCGCCACGTGGAACGACGTGTCGATGCACGCCTCCGTGGGGCCGTAGAGGTTCACGACCTCCACGTCCAGCCGCGCGCACAGCCGCCGCACCAGCTCCGCCGGCAGCGCCTCGCCGCCCACGTACACGCGGCGCAGATCGGTGCACGCCTCCAGCGCCGGCTCGTCCACCAGCACCGCCAGCAGCGATGGCACCAGCTGCAGCGCGGTGATGCGTTCGCGGCGCAGCGCCTCCACCAGGTACGCGGGGTCGCGGTGGCCGCCGGGGCGCGCCATCACCAGCCGCGCGCCCTCCAGCAGCGGCGCCCAGAACTCCCACACCGACGCGTCGAACCCGAACGGAGTCTTCTGCAGCACCGCGCCGTCCGCGCCCAGGGGAAACCGGCGGCGCATCCACGCCATGTGGTTGCTCAGCGCGCGGTGCGGCACCTCCACCCCCTTGGGCGTCCCCGTCGACCCGGAGGTGTAAATGACGTACGCGATGGACTCGGGATCGATCGTCGGCAGCGCGCCGCTGGCCGCTCCGGAGCGCTCCCCTTCCGAACCGCCGGACCGCTCCGATTCCGCCTCGCCCGGGAGAACGATCACCTGCGCGTCCGTGGCCGAAAGGGAGCCGGCCAGGTGCGCCAGCGTGAGCACCACCGGCGCGCCGCTGTCCCGCAGCAGCCATGCGATGCGCTCGGCGGGATACTCCGGATCTACCGGAACGTATGCCGCGCCCGCCTTCAGCACCGCCAGCAGCGCGACCACCATTTCCGGCGAGCGCTCCAGCACCAGCGCCACGCGCGACTCGGGACGCACGCCGGCGGCGACCAGCCGGTGCGCCAGGGCGTTCGCCCGCGCCTCCAGTTCCGCGAAGGTCAGCCGCCCACACTCCGCCTCCACCGCCACGGCGTCCGGTGTGCGCGCCGCCTGCTCCGCCACGGAGACGTGCACGGGCGGATGATGGAGGTGCGCGGGATGCGCGGCCTCCGCGTTCCACGCCGCCACCCGCGCGCGCTCCGCGTCCGTGACGGCGTCCAGCGCGGAGAGGCGGCGGTCCGGATCGGCCAGCGCCTGGTCCAGCAGCCGCACGTAGTGCTCGCCGATCCGCGCCGCCGTGGCCGCGTCGAAGAGGTCGGCCGCGTACTCCAGGTACGCCGTGAGCCCGCTCTCCGACTCCTCCAGGTTCAGCGTCAGGTCGAACTTGGCGGTGCGATGCGGCACGCCCCGCTCCCGGACGGCGACGCCCGGGAGCGCCAGCGCCGGCCCGGACGCCGCATCGAACGAGAACATCACCTGGAAGAGCGCGCCGCGGTCCAGCGACCGCTCCACCCGCAGTTCGTCGACGAGCCGCTCGAAGGGGAGGTCCTGGTGCGCGTACCCGTCCACCGTCGTCTCGCGGACGCGCCGCACCAGCTCGCGGAACGTCGGATTTCCGGACAGGTCCGTCCGCAGCGCGAGCGTGTTGACGAAAAGCCCCACGACCGGTTCCGATTCCGGCCGGTGCCGCCCCGCCACCGGCGAGCCGACCACCACGTCGCTCGCGCCCGAGTACCGCCCCAGCAGCGCCGTGAATGCCGCGAGCGTGGCCATGAACGGCGTCACCTGCTCCGCCGCCGCCACCGCGCGCACGCGCCCCGCCACCCGCACGGGGATGGGAAAGGTGTGCAGCGCGCCGCGGAAGCTCTGCTCCGCAGGCCGCGGCCGGTCCGCGGGGAGGCCGATCTCCGCCGGGGCGCCGTCCAGGGCGCGGCGCCAGTACGCCGTCTGCCGCTCCAGCGCATCGCCCTGCAGCCACGCGCGCTGCCACGCCGCGAAGTCCGCGTAGCGCAGCGGCAGCGGCGGCAGCGCGGCCTCGCGCCCCTCCACCCGCGCCGCGTACAGCGCCGAAAGTTCGCGGAAGAGGATGCCGGCGGACCACCCGTCCACCGCCACGTGGTGGAAGGTGAGCGCGAGCACGTGATCGTCCGCCGCGGTCCGGAAGAGAGCGGCCCGGATGGGAAGGTCGCGCGACAGGTCGAACGGCCGGCGCGCCTCCTCGTCCAGCCGCGTCTCCACCTCGGTTGCCGCCACGTCGAGGACGGAAAGGACGAACCCCTCCGTCGGGGCGATGGACTGCATCGGCCGTCCGTCCCGCTCCTCGATCCGCGTGCGCAGCGCCTCGTGCCGCGCGATGAGCCGTTCCATCGCGAACCGCAGCGCCTCCACGTCCACCGGACCGGCGAGCTCGAACACGGCGGGGACATTGTACGCGCCCGTTCCCGCGGCAAGCCGGTCCAGGAACCACATCCGCTCCTGCGCGAAGGAGAGCGGCGGCTCCGCGGTGGCGGAAAGCGGCTGGATGGGCGCGATGCGCTCCGCGCCGTCCGCCGCCGCGCGCGCGTCCTCCACCCGCGCCGCGAGCGCGGCCAGCGTGGGCGCCGCAAAGAGCGCCTTGAGCGGCAGTTCCACCCCGAACACCCGCGCGATGCGCGACATCAGCCGCGTGGCCACCAGCGAGTGCCCGCCCAGCGCGAAGAACGAGGCCGCGCGCCGGATCTCTCCGCCCAGCAGCTCCGCCCAGATGCCGGCCAGCAGCTCTTCCACCGGCCCGCGCGGCGCCTCGCCCTCCTCCGCAGCGTGCACGGAGGCGGGTTCCGGCAGGGCGCGGCGGTCCACCTTGGCGTTGGACGTCAGCGGCATCGCCTCCAGCTTGACCCACGCCGCGGGAACCAGGTACTCCGGCAGCCGCGCCGCGACCTCCGACCGCACCGTCTCCACCGTGGCGCCATCCGCGAGGACCACGTACGCCGCCAGCCGCCGCTCGGACCCCTCGCCCCGCACGTCGACGACGGCTGCGCGCACGGCCGGGTGCGCGGCGATGGCGGCTTCCACCTCGCCCGGCTCCACGCGGAATCCGCGCACCTTCACCTGCGCGTCGGTGCGGCCCAGGTACTCCAGCTCGCCACTCGCCAGCCACCGTGCGCGGTCCCCGGTGCGGTACAGGCGGCTTCCGGACGCGCCGAAGGGGTCCGGCACGAACGCCGCCGCCGTCATCCCCGGCCTCCGCAGGTAGCCGCGCGCCAGGGCCGCGCCCCCGATGTACAGCTCGCCGGGAACGCCGATCGGCGCCGGCTGCATTCGCCCATCCAGCACCCGCAGCACGCGCCCGGGGAGCGCCGTCCCGATCGTCGGCCTCCCCCAATCCGCCACCTTGGCGACGGACGCGGTCACCACGGCCTCCGTGGGCCCGTAGCCGTTCAGCAGCACGGCATCGCCGGGGAGCGCGGACCAGCGCACCGCCGCGTCCGGGCGCATGGCCTCGCCGCCGGCCAGCACCAGGCGCGCGGCGCGCTTCACCCGCTCCGCGGCGGGCTCGTCCTCCGCCAGCCCGTGCCAGTACGCGGTGGGCGGATTGACGAGCGTGATCCCCATCCGCTCCACCGCGTCCGCCAGCTCGCCCGCGCTCCACACCCCCGGGTCGCGCAGCGCCACGGACGCGCCGGCGGCCAGCGGCGCCAGGACCTGCTCCAGCCAGGGATCGAAGCTGAGCGCGGCGAAGGCGAGCACGCGGTCCGCGCCCGTGAGTCCGTACCGCCGCGCGGCGGACAGGAGATGCGCCGCCGCCGCGCCGTGGCTCACGCCGACGCCCTTGGGCGTGCCGGTGGAGCCGGAGGTGTGGAGGACGTACGCCAGCGAGCGCGGATCGACCGCCGGGAGCGCCGCGTCCGCCGCGGGCGCGAGAGGAGCGCTCTCGATGGGCAGGATGGGAAGCGCGATGTCCGGCAGCTGGCCGGTCAGGCGCGGCTCGATGACGACCGCCGCGGCACCGGCGTCCTCCAGCATCCACGCCAGCCGCGCGGCCGGGAGCGCCGGATCGAGGGGCAGGTACGCGCCGCCGGCCTTCATCACCCCCAGCATCGCCACGACGGCGGCGGGCGAGTGCTCCGCCCGCACGGCCACCGGCGCATCCGCCGTCACGCCCGCCGCCACCAGCCGCCGCGCGAGGCTGGAGGCGCGCGCATCCAGCTCGCCGTACATCATCTCCCCGCCGGACCAGACCAGCGCCGTCCGATCCGGAGCGCTCCGTGCCTGCTGTTCAAAGAGCGCGTGGACGGAGACAGCCGCGGCCGGCATCGCCTCGCCGATCCCCATCGCCAGCGCGCGCGCCCGCTCCGCCTCGTCCATCAGCGGCAGGGCGCCGACGGGCGTCTCCGGCGCGGCGGCCGCGGCACGCAGGAGGATGGCGAAGTGCGCCATCAACCGCTCGATCGTCGCCGCGTCCCACAGCGCCGTCGCGTACTCCGCCAGCCCGCGGAGCGCGTCCCCGTCCTCCTCCAGCTGCACCGTCAGATCCAGCCGCGCCGTGCTCACGGCGTCGGGAAGGGTGCGCACGCGGACGCCATCCAGCGACAGATCGACCGCGGGCGCGTTCAGCAGGCCGAACATGGTCTGAAAGACGGGCGCGTGGCTCAGCGAGCGTTCCACGCCCAGCTCCTGCACCAGTTCCTCGAAGGGCACGTCCTGGTGCGCGTACGCCTGCAGCGTCGCCTCTCGGACGCGCGTCAGCAGCGCGCGGAACGAGGGATCGCCGCCCAGGTCCGTACGCATGGCGAGCGAGTTGACGAAGAGGCCGGCCAGCCCCTCCACCTCCGGAAGTCCCCTTCCCGCCACCGGCGAGCCGACGACCACGTCCGTCTGTCCGCTCCAGCGGTGCAGCACGGCGCTCCACGCGGCCAGCAGCACCATGTACGGCGTGGCGCCCTCGCGGCGCGCCAGCTCCCGCGCCGCCCGCGCCACCTCCGGCGCGATGACGAAGCGGTGCGCGGCGCCGCGCTCGTCGGCCTCCGCCGGCCGCGGGCGGTCGTACGGCAGTTCCAGCAGGGCTGGCGCGCCGGCCAGCCGCTCGCGCCAGAAGGCGCGCTCGCGCTGAATGGCGTCCCCGTTCAGCCACCCGCGCTGCCAGAGCGCGAAATCCGCGTACTGCACCGGCGGCTCCGCGAGCGCCTCCTGCTCGCCGCGCGCAAAGGCGCGGTACAGCAGCGTCAGCTCGCGCATCATCACCCCCCACGACCATCCGTCGGCGGCGATGTGGTGCACGTTCAGCAGCAGCACGTGCCGCTCGGGAGCGATCCGGAGGAGCCGCGCGCGGAACGGCGCGGCCGCGCGCAGGTCGAAAGGAGCGCGCGCGTCCACTTCCATCCGCTCCCGCACCTCCTCATCCGCCACGTCTTCGACGGGCAGGATGAAGGGTGTCGGCGGAAGGACGTCCTGCACCGGCTGGCCATCGATCTCCGGATAGCGCGTGCGCAGCACCTCGTGCCGCGCGACGAGCGCCTCGAAGGCGCGGCGCAGCGCCTCCGCGTCCAGCGGTCCGTCCAGCTCCAGCGCCTCGGCCAGGTTGTATGCGCCGGACGCGGGCGACATCCGCTGCAGGAACCACATCCGCTCCTGCGCAAAGCTCAGCGGCACCGGGCCGCTCCGCTCCACGCGGACGAGGGGCGGAAGATCGGCCGCCGTCGCCGCTTCCAGCCGCTCGGCCAGCGCGCGGACGGTGGGCGCCTCGAAGAGCGCGCGGAGCGGCAATTCCACGCCCACTTCCCGCCGCACGCGCGACAGCACCTGCGTGGCGAGAAGGGAGTGGCCGCCCAGCTCGAAGAAATCGTCCTCCACCCCCACCCGCTCCACCCCCAGCACCTCGCGCCAGACCTCCGCCAGCGCCTCCTCGCGCGGGGTGCGCGGCGCGGCGAAGGCGCGCCCCTCCGGCTGCGCGTCCGGCGCGGGGAGGGCGCGGCGGTCGATCTTTCCGCTGGGCGTGAGCGGAAAGGCATCCACCACCACGAAGGTGGACGGCACCATGTACTCCGGCAGCCGCTCGCGCAGGGCGGCGCGCAGCTCCGTGCCCGCGGGTGGCGCATCCGGATCGCGCGGGACCACGTACGCCACCAGCCGCGCAGCGGCGCCCTCGCCGCGGACACGCGCGACCGCGCCGCCCACGGAGGGGTGCGCGCGCAGGGCGGCCTCGATCTCCCCCGGCTCGACGCGGAAGCCGCGCAGCTTCACCTGGAAGTCCACGCGTCCCAGGAACTCGAGCACGCCGTCCGTCTTCCGCCGCGCGCGGTCGCCGGTGCGGTACAGGCGGCTTCCGGGCGCTCCGAACGGGTCCGGGACAAACCGCTCCGCCGTAAGCCCCGGCCGCCCCAGGTAGCCGCGCGTCAGCCCCGCGCCGCCGATGAACAGCTCGCCCGGCACCCCCAGCGGCGCCGGGCTCCCCGCCGGCTCCAGCACGTACAGCGTGGTGTTCGCGATGGCGTCGCCCAGCGGGATCGGGTCCGCCGCGCCCGCGCGCGCCGCGGCCGACCAGACCGTCGTCTCCGTGGGGCCGTAGACGTTCCACACCTCCGCGCCCGCCGCGAGCAGCGCGTCGGCCGCGGCGCGCGGCAGCGCCTCGCCGCCGGAAAGCAGGCGCATCCCGGCACGAGGCGTCCACCCGGCGCCCAGCAGCATCGTCCACGTGGCGGGCGTCGCCTGCATCACGGTCGCCCCGCAGCGGGCGATCAGCGCGGCGAGGAGGGGGGGATCGGCGGCCTGCTCGCGCGTGGCCACGACGGCGCGCGCGCCAAGGGACAGCGGAAGGAACAGCTCCAGCACGGAGATGTCGAAGGCGATGGTGGTAACGGCGACGAGCGTGTCCGCCGCGCGCAGCCCCGGCGCCTCCGCCATCGACCGCAGGAAGTTGCACGCGCCGCCGTGGCGCACCATCACCCCCTTCGGCCGCCCCGTCGATCCGGAGGTGTAGATGACGTACGCCAGGTCGTCCGCCGATACCTCCACGTCCGCCACGTCCGAGGGTCCGATCTCGTCCAGCAGGATGCGGTCGATGGAAGACGCCGGGAGCCGTTCCGCCGTCGCGCCATCCGTGAGCAGCAGGCGCGCGCCGGAATCCTCCAGCATGTACGCCAGCCGCTCCGCCGGATACTCCGCATCCAGCGGAAGATACGCGGCGCCGGCGCGCAGCACGCCCAGCAGCGCCGCCACCATCCGCGCCGAGCGCTCCACGCCGACGGCGACGATGCTCCCCCGCATGGCTCCGCGCGCCCGCAGCGCCGCGGCCACGCCGGCCGAAAGCGCGTCCACTTCCGCGCAGGTGAGCGCTCCGTCCGCGCCTTCCACCGCCACGGCGTCCGGCGTGCGCGCCGCCTGCTCCGCGCACAGGCGGTGCATGGGCGCGAAAGGCCAGTCGCGCGCCGCGGCTTCGGGGGGCGGGAGGACGGCGGCGCGCTCCTCGTCGTCCACCAGCTCCAGCCGCGCGAGGGGCGCGTCCGGTGCCGCGGCGGCGTTGCACAGCAGGTGCTTGAGGTGCGCCACCATGCGGCCGGCGGTGGCATGGTCGAAGAGGTCCGTCGCGTACTCCGTCTCCACCCGCAGCCCGCCGTCCTCCTCCTCGTACAGGTCGAAGGCAAGGTCGAAGCGCGCGGTGTCGAACTCCACCTGCAGCGGCGCGATCTCGATCCCCGCCAGGCGCTCGGCCTCCGCGCGCGTGTTCTGCAGCATCAGCGACACCTGGAACACCGGGTTGCGGCTCAGGTCGCGGGGGATGCGCAGCTCCTCGACGATGCGTTCGAAGGGCAGCTCCTGGTGGTCGAACGCGGCCAGCGTCGTGGCCTTCTCGCGGCGAAGGAGGGCGCGGAAGGAGTCATCCGCGCGCACCGGCCCGCGCAGCGGCAGCGTGTTGACGAAAAAGCCGATCAGCGCCTCCACCTCGCTGCGCGTGCGCCCGGCCACCGGCGTGCCGATCACCACGTCCTCCTGCCCCGACCAGCGCGCCAGCACCGCGCGCAGTCCCGCGAGCAGCACGGCGAAGGGCGTCGTCCCTTCCTCTGCCGCCAGCGCGCGGACGCGCCGCGCCAGCGCCGGCTCCATCCGGTCGCGCCATACGCGCCCGCGGTGGCGCTCGGCCGGCGGGCGTGGACGATCCGTGGGCAGTTCCAGCGCGGGCGGCGCGCCGGCCAGCGCCTCGCGCCAGAACGCGCGCTGCTTCGCCAGCGTCTCGCCCGCCAGGTGCTCCCGCTGCCAGAGCGCGTAGTCCGCGTACTGTACGGGGAGCGGGGGAAGCGGATCGGGCGCGCCCGCCCGGAACGCGGCGTACAGCGCGCCCAGTTCGCGCGCCAGGATCCCCAGGCTCCACCCGTCGGCCACGATGTGGTGAATGGCCAGCAGCAGCACGTGCTCGTCCGCGCGCAGGCGCAGAAGGCGCGCGCGGAAAAGCGGTCCCGCGACCAGGTCGAAGCCGGTGTTCGCGTCTTCGTGCGCACGCGCCCGGACCACCGCCTCGCGCTCTTCGTCCGCCAGCGCGGACAGGTCCTCGACCGCCAGCGGGGTGCGGGCGAAGGGAGGGATGAGCTGCACCGGCGCCCCGTCCGGCCCCTCGGCGAAGGTCGTACGCAGCGACTCGTGACGCGCGCGCAGGGCGTCGAGGGAGCGCTCCAGCGCGGCCACGTCCAGCACGCCGCGCAGCCGCAGGGGACGGAGGAGGTTGAAGGCGGCGCTCCCCGGTTCCAGCCGGTCCAGCACCCACAGCCGCTGCTGGCTGAAGGAGAGCGGCAGCGGCGCGCCACCGCGCGCACGCGGCGCCAGCGCGGGGCCGGCGGCCTGCGCGCGCTGCATCTGCACGCGAAGTTCGAGCAGCCGGCGCTTCTCGGGTGAAAGACCGGCTAGGCGGTCCCGCAGCTCCGTCATCGCCCGCCCCCGCCCACCAGCTCGCCCTCGGCCTCCAGCAGCGCCATCACCTGCTCGTCCGTGAGCGCGTCCAGGTCGTCCAGCAGGTCCGCCATCGCCTCCAGCCGCGCCTGCTCCACCGCCGCGGCCAGCTGCGCCAGCGTGGGCGCGTCGAACACGCGCGCCAGCGGCAGTTCTACTCCCAGCGCCTCGCGGACGCGCGTCACCACCTGCGACGCCAGGAGAGAGTGCCCGCCCAGATCGAAGAAGTTGTCGTCCAGGTACACGCGCTCCGCCCGCAGCACCTCCGTCCACACCACCGCCAGCGCCCGTTCCACCTCCGTCCGCGGCTCCGCGGCCGGCGCGTCGTCGCGGCGCGCGGGGGGCGCGGGGAGGGCGCGGCGGTCCACCTTGCCGTTTTCCGTCAGCGGCAGGGCATCCATCACCACCACCGCGGAGGGGAGCATGTACGCGGGAAGCTGCGCCTGCAGGGAGTCGCGGATCCCCGCTTCCACCGCCTCCCCGCCGCGCGCGCCAGGAACGACGTACGCCACCAGCCGCCGGTCGCCGCCGTCGTCGCGCACCGTCACCACGCAATCCGCCACCGTGGGATCGCGCTGCAGGACGGACTCCACCTCCCCCGGCTCGATGCGGTAGCCGCGGATCTTTACCTGCTGGTCGCTGCGGCCCAGGAACTCCACGGTGCCGTCCGGGCGCCAGCGCACCCGGTCCCCCGTCGCGTAGAGGCGCTCGCCCGGGGTGGCGGAGAAGGGATGGGGGACGTAGCGCGACGCGGTGAGCGCCGGCGCGCCCAGGTAGCCGCGCGCCAGCCCCTCGCCGCCCACGTACAGCTCGCCGGGCACGTCCACCGGCACCGGACGCAGCCGCGCGTCCAGCACGTACGCCGTGCTCCCGGCGACCGGCCGGCCGATGGGGATGGAGGCGCGCCCGGCGTCTTCCGCGCACACGCGGTGGCAGCAGGAAAACGTGGTGTTCTCCGTCGGCCCGTAGCCGTTGACCAGGCGCAGGTGGGGGTGCGCCTCCAGCACGCGGCGCACGTGCGGCACGGAAAGGACGTCGCCGCCGGCCAGCAGCTGCGAAAGCCCGCCCAGCGCGGGGAGGGCGGCGTCCACCATCTGGTGAAAGAGGCCGGCGGTGAGCCAGGCGCTGGTCACCCCGTGACGGGAGATGAACGCGCCCAGCCCCTCCGGCGTCGGCAGCTCCGCGGGAAAGAGGGCCACGCGGCCGCCGTTCAGCAGCGGCGCCCACAGCTCCAGCGTGGACGCGTCGAAGGAGACCGGCGCCAGTTGCAGCCACGTCTCGTCCGCGCCGAACCGCGCGTAGTCCGCGCCGCGCACCAGGCGGAGCACCGCGCGGTGCGGCACCACCACGCCCTTGGGCCGCCCCGTCGAGCCGGAGGTGTAGATGAGGTACGCCGCGCCGTCCGGCCCCACGTCGGCCGCCGGCGCCTTCGCGCGATCCGCCGCGATCGCGTCCCACTCCGCGTCCGCGAGGACGATCCGCATCCCCATCTCCGCCGGGATGGATTCCGCGAGTCGCGCCTGCACCAGGATCACCCGCGCGCCGCAGTCCGCCAGCATCAGCTCCACGCGGCCGCGCGGATACTGCGGATTCACGGGCACGTACGCGCCGCCCGCCTTCAGCACCCCGAGGATGGAAGTCACCAGTTCCGGCGAGCGCTCCATCACCAGGGCCACGGGCTGGTCCGCGCGCACGCCCAGCGTCCGCAGGTGCGCGGCCAGACGGGACGAGCGCGCGTGAAGGTCGCCGTACGTCATCGTCCCCCCGTCCCACGTCAGCGCCACCCGCGACGGATCGGTTTCCGCCACCGTGGCAAAGGCGCCGTGGATCGTTTCCGGCCGCGGCTGGACGCGCGCGGC
>DATABT010000261.1:0-3976 GCA_036259455.1 Longimicrobium sp.
TCCCCCGCGACACCCCCGGGTTGAACCCCGGGGCTATGAATGCCAAAAGCCCCGCCCTGGGCGCGCTGCGCTTGCCCGGCGGGGCTTCAACATCATGGGCCCTGCGCGCAAACGGCGGGATCGCGCCGGGCGTGGTTCGCGGGAGCAGGTGAAGCCCCGTTTTGCGAGGAACGCGCAAAGACGGGGCTCATGGCATTCATGGCCGCGGGCTTTTGCCCGTGGTGGTGATGGTGGTCCGCGAGGGCTCGACCATTGTGGCGCGTCGGCGATCTGCTACACGGCGACCGCGGAGCGCGAGGGGATGGCGCAGGGTCCGGGGCGGGTGAGCAGCCCCACCAGCCCGCGAATGCGCTCCAGGTTGCACGGCTTGGCCACGTATCCGGCAAACCCCTCCGCCAGCACCCGCCGCTCCGGCCACGTAAGCACGTCCGCGGAGACGGCGACCACGGGAATGCGCCCGGTGACGGGGTCGCCGGCCAGGGCGCGGCGCGCGGCCACGCCGTCCATCCGCCGCATGCGGATGTCCATCAGCACCAGGTCCGGCTGCTGGTCGCGCGCCATCTCCACCCCCTCCTGCCCGTCGAACGCGTGCAGGACGTGGTACCCGGAATGCTCCAGGAACACTCCGCAGACGGTGTGCTGGTCGGGATCGTCGTCGACGATCAGGACGGTGATGCGGGCCATGGGCCACCTCGGTAAGGCGGGGCCGGTCCGGCGGAAACGCGGGATGCAGCGGCGAAGGTGAATCTAAGCCTTCCGCCGCAGCCATACAACCACTTCATCCAACTGCTACGTAACAGCCGCGTTGCGCCCTCAACTCCGCCCGCCGACGCGATTCTTGTCCACAATTGCGACGAGAATGAGCACGAACGCCAGCAGCCGGATGCCGTACAGCCACAGCTGCTCCTGGTCGGGGTGCTGGAACACGGCCAGCAGCAGCCGCTGCAGCGCCAGCAGCCAGAACGAGACGGCGAAGATGCCGAACAGCCGGTCCCGGGTCTCGTGCCAGAAGCGGAGAAAGAAGACGCCCGCCACGGCGTAGCCCATCACCAGCAGGCCGCTGACGAGCGAGATCAACGGGTTTCCCATACCAGCCCGTACAGCAGCAGGGCCAAGCCGGCCAGCGCGGGAAGCGAGCGCCAGAGCGAAAGGTCCAGCGTTGGCACCACGCGCTTGTCGATGAGCAGCAGCAGGTTGTTCGTGGCCAGGCCAACGAAGCACAGCCCCGACCACAGCAGCAGCCGGGCGCGGCTGCTGGCGTACCCGCGCAGCAGCAGCACCGCGCACGCCGCGCTGGTCAGGGCGCACAGGGCATAGACGAGCGTCGCCATCAGTCCTTTCTGAGCTTGAAGGCGTCCGCGAAGCTACGGAGCGGGTCCGGGGGCTTGTTGTAGATCAGGTTGATGACGGGTACCCGCGCCCGCCGGTACGCCTCGGCCAGCGCGTCCACCTGCTCCGCCAGCGCGGGGCGCGAGGGTGCGTAGCGGTACGCGGGGTCCGGCGCGTTGTTGGACGCGGCCAGCCCCATCGACACCAGCTGCTCCAGGCGGCGGGTGGCGCCGGCGGGCACGGTGTAGATGGAGCGCGCCACCTCGTCCGGCGTCCACGCGCGCGCGGCGTCGGAGTGCACCAGCAGCAGCGTCTCCAGCAGTTCCGCGGAGTCGATGTGCTGCGCAACGAAGCTTCGAACGGTCTCGGGGATATCCGCCTGGCTCATCCGCTCCCGTGGTTCAACGGCATGTCCGCCGCCGACAGCAGGATGCGGACCGGGCCAGTATAGACGCCGCGGCGTTGGCGCGCCATCCTCCGGGCGGTGAAGGGGTGGCGCGCGGCGGGCGCGGAGGAGAGAAGAGGGCGGATGCGGAGGAGAGTCTTCGCGCCTCGGCGTCTTCTCGCCCTTCCCCCGCGTCCTCCGCGTGATCTCCTGTGGTGGACGCGCGACGGCCGGAGATCCGGATGAATACCGCCAGCCGTACGATGCGTCAGGGACTGCGCGATTACGAGTTCCGGGTCAGGCGCCGGGCCAGGAGCTCCTTGCTGCGCTCGGCGCGGCGCGTGTTCTCGTCCTTGACCTCGCGGAAGAACGCGGCGAGGTCCTGGTCGCCGGCCTCTTCGGCGTCGCGGATGTACTGGTCGTGCGTTTCGGCGGCCTGCAGGGCGTGATACAGGATGCTGACCAGGTTGTAGGTCACATCCCCGGTGCCGGTGTTGCCCTGGCTGCGGTCGGTCATGGAGCCGGTCTCCGTGCTGAAAGGTTGGATCCCAGAAACACGCCGCCCCGCCGTCGCAAGAGCGGGACCGCACGCGGCGTACGGCACCGCATCTTCCCCATCTGCCCGCCCATCCCATGCGCTACATGATCATCGAGCACTTTCGCGATGGCGACCCGGCGCCCGTCTACCGCCGCTTTCGCGAGCGCGGCCGCCTGGCGCCCGAAGGGCTGCGCTACGTGGCCAGCTGGGTGACGGACGACCTGCGCCGCTGCTACCAGGTGATGGAATGCGACGACATCGCGCTGCTGCGGGAGTGGATGGCGAACTGGGAGGACATCGTGGAGTTCGAGGTGGTCCCCGTCATCACCTCCGCCGAGGCGGCCGCCGCCGTCGCCCCGCGGCTGTGACGATTTCCCTCCCGTTCTGGAGGCGGTGGATGATGATCATCGCCCGCCCGCCGCATCTTGAGTGCATCGTGATCCCGTGGGTGCTGATGGCGGTGCCGGCGGCCGCTCAGCACGCGCTGGATGCGCGGATGCGGGCGTTCACCCGCGCCGTCACCGCCGAAGCGTTCGTCGACAGCGCGGCGGCCTTCTTTCCGCGCCGCGGCGAATGGACGTGGACGCTCACCATCCACCGGGGCCCGCGCGGCGACAGCATCGTGGTGCGGCGTTTTCGCGCGGAGCAGACGCTCGAGGCCATCCGCGAAGGAGGCATCGCGTGTGAATCGTTCGCGCCGCGCTTTGAAGTGCGCACGATCGGCCCCCTGATCGACCGGATGCTCCGCGACGAGCGGCCGTGGCGGCGTGTGCGCGGCAACCGCTTCGTCCCGCGCGGAGCATCCGCCGGCTCACCCGTGTTCGTAGACTGGAGACGGGAGGACGGCCGCTGGGTGATCGATGGGTACGGCGACGAGGTGTGGCGCCGTCCGCGGCTGCTGGGCCGCGCGCGCAACGAGGGCACGCGCGACAGCCTTCCCGGCCCGCCACTGACCACGCCAGTCCCGGCGGACGGTCCGCATGCGGGCCGGAGGCGCTGGTACCTGGAGCACGAGCCGATCTGTTCGATGGAAAACACTTCGTCAAGTACGGTCTCTCGCGCACCCTCGCGCCCGGCGACGTGACGCGGATCGGCACGCTGGACGGCGTGGGGATCTTCGCCGAGACGGGCGCCACCGGACGCGCGGAGGTGCTGTACGTGCCCGTCGCGCCGGGCTTCGAGTTCCAGACGTACCAGGGATTCGGCTCGCTGCCCTGCTACCAGGATCCGGCGGAAGGATGATCGTGATCCGCCGGGCAGATGCCTCCACGTCACAATCCACCGTCCCTCGCGCGTTCTCTTCCGAGTGCTTCGCGGGCCCGCTGCGGGTGCGGTGCCGCCAGCGGGACCGATGTACCCGGGCGGGCGCTTCGCATCCAGCGAATGCCGTTCGCCGGCGCCGGCAGTCGTCGGGCTCGCCACCCGCGACTGCCGCGCGTTTTTTCCGCCGCGTCCTCATCCACGCAGCCAGCCTCACCGCGGCCACCCAGGAGCCGCACGGGGGGCATCGCGCCATCTCTTCTGACGCGAGCCTGCCATGTGCATCTGCTTTCGTCAATCGAGGCGGACGTGAGATAGGGAACAGGGAATAGGGAATAGGGAATAGAGCCTGTCCAGTAAACCCCCGGAGGGGTCGCTAAGGGCCATGCGGCAGCATAGATTGGCGTCAGTCACTCGACGCCACCGCAAGCTGCCGATGAGCTACAACTTCCGGGATTACGACC
>DATABT010000262.1:0-4170 GCA_036259455.1 Longimicrobium sp.
CAAAGCATCACGCGGAAGTCGTAGAGGAAACGATCGAGGGCGCAACGAGGATTTCTCCGGTTCCTGTCCCTGTTCCTCCGCGCCGCTCCCCGTGAATCGTTCTTCCTATCCCTCGCGGCGGGCGAAGTAATCGCGCTCGATGATGGCGGCGATGTCGGGGGCGGCGTGGGGGCGGCCGATGCGGCGCGCTTCGCACGACATGCGCTCCAGCAGACCGGGCTCGGCAAATACGCGATGGAAGGCGTCGCGCATCTCCTGTTCGGTGGATGCGCACAGGCCGGCGCCCTCTTCCACCACGGCGCGCGTGTTCACCTCCTCGGCACCGGGAATGGGGCGCGTGAGCAGCAGCGGCCGGCCCACGGCCAGCGTCTCGCTCACCGTCAATCCGCCCGGCTTTCCCGCCACCACGTCCGCGGCGGCCAGGAACCGCTCCATCCCGCAGACCGTGCCGTACACGTGCAGCCGCTCGGGCGGAACGCCCAGAGCGGTGAGGCGGACGCGCGCGGCCTCGTTGCGGGCGCAGATGGCCACGATCTGCACGTCGGGATGCGTGGCCTGCAGCGCCGCGGCCGCGCCTTCGTCCACGCCGATCCCCAGACCGCCGCCCATCACCAGCGCCACGGGCCGGTCCGGCGCCAGCCCCAGCTCCGCGCGGGCCGCCTCGCGCGGCGGCGCGTGCGCGAAGCCGGGGGCGATGGGAATGCCCGTCACCTCGATGCGCGTGCGGCGAATTCCGCGGCGCCGCAGGTCCATCGCCATGCGCTCGGTCGCGACGAAGTTGCGCACCGCGCCGCGCTGCACCCAGAACCGGTGCAGCCCGAAGTCGGTGATCACCAGGCCGAAGGGGGGAAGCCCCGAGCGGCCGGCGGCCAGCTGCGCGGGCAGAAAGTGCGTGCACAGGCACACGCGCCACGGCCCGGACCGCAGCAGGCGCCGGAACTCGCGGAACAGCGTGCGGTGCGCCACCGGACCCCAGTGCGCGCGGTTGTGGCTGGAGCCGTCGGTAAAGCGGTAGATCTCCTTCCACAGCCGCGGCACCCGCGTCACCATCTTCTCGAACAGCGAGCCGTAGAACGCGCGCACCCACGGCGGGGCGATGGAGAGCAGCTCCACGTGCTCCACCTGCAGGGCGGGATCGCGCGCGGCGAGCGCCTCGCGCATGGCCTCGGCGGCGCGGATGTGCCCGGTACCGTTGGCGGCGGAGACGATCAGGACGGCCGACCCGCTCATCGAGGCATTCCCCCATCCGGGTCACGTGGGCCGGGTTCCAAAGCCCGGCGGAAGCAGTGCGAGTTCCGGAAGATGATCCGCCGCTCGGCGTAAAGCCGCAAGGACCATGCTTTCCGCCCGTCGGTGTTTACGCGGCGGATACGTGCCGGAGATTCAGGGGATGCGGGGAACCCCGCGGCGCGTCGTCCAGCGCGCTGCGGCCGGCGCCGTGCCCGGCGGTTGGATCCGCGGCTGGAACAGCACGTAGTCCGCCTGCGCGGACTGCAATCCTCAGCATACACGTGCGCGCCGGCTGAGCGCGATGCGCCTCCCCGGGTCTCATCCGCTTTCCATCCTCCGTGCCGCGTCTCATCTTGTCCGCTCGTCCACATCCACCGATCCACGTCCGCCGATGAAGCTGGAGCCCGTGACCCTGGAGGGCCGGCACGTGCGCCTGGTGCCGATGACGCGCGAGCAGGTTCCGGCGCTGTGGCGGGCGGGGAGCGACCCCGGGCTGTGGCGCCTGACCATGGCCCAGGTGCACAGCCAGGACGACATGCGGCGCTACGTGGAGGCCGCCCTCAGGGCGCAGGCGCAGGGGACGGCGCTTCCGTTCGTCACCACGGAGGCGGGGACGGGCAGGGTCATCGGCAGCACGCGCTTCGGCAACGCGGACGCCACGCACCGCCGCGTGGAGATCGGGTGGACGTGGCTCGCGCCCGCGTGGCAGCGCACGACGGCGAACACCGAGGCCAAGTACCTCATGCTGCGCCACGCCTTCGAGGTGCTGGGCTGCGTGCGCGTGGAGCTGAAGACGGACGCGATCAACGCCCGGTCCCGGGCCGCCATCCTGCGCATCGGCGCGCGCGAGGAAGGCGTTTTGCGCAAGCACCAGATCACGGAAGGCGGGCGCATCCGCGACACCGTGTTCTTTTCCGTGATCGACGACGAATGGCCGGCGGTCCGCGCCCGGCTGGAGCAGATGCTGGCCGACGCCCGCGGCTGAACCTGCCCGACATCCACACAGAGCTGATGACGATGCCCATCCGCCGAACCCGTTCCGCGCTCCTGCTGGCGCTCGCGGCCGCGTGCACCCCCGCGCGGCCGTCCGTATCCCCCGCGCCCGTCCCCGCGCCGGCTCCCGCGCCCGCGCAGGCGATCGCGGCGGCGCTGGACAGCGTCTTCAACGACACGGCGTTCGCCAGCGCGCACTGGGGCGTGCTGGTGCGCTCGCTGGAGAGCGGCCGGACGCTGTACGCGCGCAACGCGGGGCGCATGTTCATCCCCGCCAGCAACATGAAGATCGTGACGGCGGCGGCGGCGCTGGAGGCGCTGGGGCCGGAGTACCGCTACGTCACGCGCATCGCCGCCGCGGGCGAGGTGCGCAATGGCGTGCTGCGCGGTGACCTGGTGGTCATCGGCGGCGGCGATCCCACCATCTCCGAGCGCTTTCACGGCGACGTGCGGACGGTCTTTCGCGCCTGGGCGGACTCGCTGCGCGCGCACGGCGTGCGGCGCATTACCGGCGCGGTGATCGGCAACGACGACGTGTTCGACGACCTGCCGCTGGGCCGCGGCTGGGCCTGGGACGACGTGGAGGACTCGTACTCCGCCGAGGTGGGGGGGCTGCAGCTGAACGAGGGATTCGTCACCGTCCGCGTGGCGCCGGGGCCCGGGCGCGCCGCCGCCGTGACGACGATGCCGGTCTCGGACGAGTGGGTGCCGGTGATCGGGAACGTGTGGATGGCGCCCGCCGGTACCGCGCCGCGCGTCGACGTCGGCCGCGCGGACACGCTGGGCGGCGTGGAAGTGTCCGGCACGCTGCCGCCCGACACGACCATCCAGGCGGAGGTGTCGGTGCGCAACAACACCCGCTTCTTCGCGTCGGTGCTGCGGCAGGCGCTGCTGGAGGCGGGGATCGGGGTGGGCGGCCCCAGCCTGGACGCGGACGACGCGCCGGGGCGCGGGCGGCCGGACTCGTCCACCGTCCTCTTTACCCACACCTCGGCCCCCATGCGCGAGATCCTGGCGGCGTTCCTCAAGCCCAGCCAGAACCAGATCGGCGAGATCCTGCTCAAGACGCTGGGACGCGAGCTGCGCGGAATGGGCTCGGCGGGCGCGGGGATCGCCGCCATCGACAGCATGGCGCTCACCTGGGGGCTGCCGCGGCGGCTGCTGGCGCAGGCGGACGGTTCGGGGCTGTCGCGCTACAACCTGGTGGCGCCGGAGTTCCTGGCCGCGCTGCTGGAGCGGGAGACGCGCAGCCCGCACTTTGCCGTCTTTCACCGCGCGCTCCCCGTCGCCGGGCGCGACGGCACGCTGGCCAGCCGAATGCGCGGCACCCCGGCGGAAGCCAACGTGCACGCCAAGACGGGCACGCTCTCCGGCGTCCGTTCGCTCTCCGGCTACTTCACCACGGCCGCGGGGGAGCGGATGGTGTTCTCGATGATGGTGAACCACCACACCCTCAGTGCCCGCGACGCCGACCGCGTGGCCGAAGCCGCGCTGATGCGCCTGATCGCCCTGGACCGCCGCACCACGCCGGACTGACAGGTCTCAAGCCCGACGCGCGAGGAGGCGGAACCTCCCTCCCTCCCCGTCTCGCCGACGCCCGCGGGGCTGTCATTTGGAAGGAGGCGCCCTCGTGATCGCCGCCGGTGCAGAAATCTGTGGCGCCGACCGAGAAATCTACTCACCCGTGCTGGTGACCCGTTTTCTCGCTCCGCGGGTCGTCCAGTGGTTCTTCGGAAGGCGTCCGGGCGAGGCCCTCCGGGGGGGGCCGGTACCTGCCCGGGCGAGCACATTCCGCGGTCGGCGCCAACGATCGAGGACGCTCGGGACCACGTGGGCGCCTCCTTCGGCATGACGGTTCGCGGCGCGAGCGACGCTTCATCCGACAAGGGTGCGCGGAGCGCCGGATGACTCACCGTCATCCGCTCTTTCCACGGACGCAGCGGCGGA
>DATABT010000263.1:0-4473 GCA_036259455.1 Longimicrobium sp.
CTGCGCGTGGCGGAGAGCCAGGTGCTGCACCGCAACGAGGTGACGGGCGCGCTGCACGGGCTCATGCGCACGCGCAGCTTCGTGCAGGACGACGCGCACATCTTTCTGGCGCCGGAGCAGGTGCAGGACGAGATCCGGCAGCTGCTGGAGCTGGTGGACCGGTTCTACTCGGTGTTCGGGCTGGAGTATTCGATGAAGCTCAGCACGCGCCCGGACCCGTTCATGGGCGCCATCGAGCAGTGGGACGCGGCGGAGGCGGCGCTCAGGGCGGCGCTGGACGCGTCCGGCCGCGAGTACTGGATCGACGAGGGCGACGGCGCCTTCTACGGGCCCAAGATCGACATCAGCATCCAGGACAGCCTGGGCCGCAGGTGGCAGTGCGGCACCATCCAGCTGGACTTTCAGCAGCCGCAGCGCTTCGAGCTGGAGTACACGGCGCAGGACGGCACGCGACAGACGCCCATCGTCATCCACCGCGCCATCTTCGGCAGCATCGAGCGCTTCGCGGGGGTGATTCTGGAGCACTTCGCGGGCGCGTTTCCCGTGTGGCTGGCGCCGGTGCAGGCCGTGGTCCTGCCCATCAGCGACGAGAAGCACCTGGACTACGCGCACGAGGTCACGGCGCGGCTGCGCAAGGCGGGCGTGCGGGCCGACACGGCGCAGTACGAGTCGCTGAACTACCGCATTCGCCAGGCGGAAAAGCAGAAGGTGCCGTACATCCTGGTGGTGGGCGACCGCGAGCAGGAGCAGCAGACGGCGGCCGTGCGGCGCCACAAGGTCAAGGAGCAGCGCGTGCTCCCGGTGGCGGAGGTCGTGATGGAGATCGCCGGCAAGGTGAAGTCGCGCGAGCTGGACGTGCACGTGACGAAGATGGCCGCGAAGTTCGTGGAGCCCAGCGCGGCGACGACGGAGGAGAATCCGTACTGAGGGGGGAGTGCGTTAGTGCGTGAGTGCGGTAGTGCGGGAGTTTGGAAAAACGGGGTTCGGGAGAGGATGGCGGGTTGTCTCCCGGACCGCATCGCCTGTAACGCCTCGTTGCAACCGTTCGATACATACGAGAAAGCCGCCCCGGTGCACGTGGCGGCTTCTTCTCGTTTGTGGCTGATGGTTCCGGTCCGTCTGCAAGCGTCTGGATGGATGGCCGTCTTCCACTCCCGCACTGACGCACTTTTGCACTCACGCATTCCGTTCACGTCAGCGGTTATCCAGCAGGACCGGCGCGTACCGGCGATGGAACACCGGCGCAAGCCGCTCGCAGAACTCTTCGGTGGTGCCGCCGCGGTTCACGTACCGGCGCATCAGGGCGCACTGCAGCGCCACGTACGCATCGAATCGCGTGGGCGAGGTCTCCAGATACCGACGAAGAATCTCCATCTCCATGCACTCCTTTCCGGCACCCGTGCGCCGGGTGCCACCTCCCTGCAAGGCATTCCGCGTGCCCCGCGCGGACCTCATCCGGAAAACGTGTAAACCCTTGTATATCTGACATCTGCACACCCGGGACGCTGCGCCGGCCGTCTCCGGAGCGGGGCGGGTGTACCGCGCGTGGGACACCCCGGTGGGACAATACGAGGCCGGATGGCGAAAGGTGTCAGGGGATCTCTGGCCGGGTGGGCGGAAAGCCGACGAAAAACGTTGACCCGGACGGAGATGCGCACTACCTTGACCCCTCCAACCCGAATTGCGCCGTCCGTTTGCAGCAGCACGTCCCCGCGTGCCGGCCGGCCCCGTGGTTTTGTCGATCCGTCCCTGCGCGCCTCTGTCTGAATGGAAGGCCGCGGCACCGCGATTTCCGGCGAGCGCGCCCGGCCCGGCTGCGGGGCGGGCGGCGCGTGCCGGCTCACCCCGTCCCGGTCGATCCAGGATGTCCAGCACCGGACCCTTTCCCACCGGCACCGTCGTCGCCGACCGCTACCGCATCGAGGAGCCGCTGGCGGGCGAGGGCAGCGCCGCGGTCTACCGCGCCACGGACCTGCGCCTGGAGCGCGCCGTGGCCCTGCGCGTGCTGAATTCGGTGGAAGGCGGCGCCGCGGCGCGGCAGGGCAAGGCGGCCGCGCGGCTGGTGCACCCCAACGTGGCGCGCGTGCTGGACTTTGGCGCCGACACGGCGTTGGGCGTGGAGTTCGTGGTGGCGGACCTGGGGACGGGCGGAACGCTGGCGGCGCTGCTGGCCCAGCGTGGCGCGCCGCCCCCTCCGCTGGCCATGCGCATCGTGCAGGAGGCCGCGGCGGGGATGGCGGCCGCGCACCGTGCGGGCCTGGTGCACGGCGACCTGCACCCCGGCGTGCTCTGGCTTTCCCGTGACGAAGGGCGCCTGCGCGTGCAGGTGCTCGGCCTGGGGCTGAACCCCGCCGGCGCGCCGCCCGCGCGCGCGACCGCCCGCTACGCCTCGCCGGAGCGCCTGCGCCGCGTGAAGGAGCTGGCGCCCGCGTCGGACGTGTTCAGCCTGGGCGTGGTGGCGTACGAGGTGTTCGCCGCGCTGCCGGCGGAGTGGATGCAGCTGCTGCTGGCCATGGCGCGCGGGCAGACGGTGATGGCGCCGTCGCTGCTGGACGCCCGGCCGGACCTGCCGGCACACGTGGCCCAGGCGGTTCGCCGCGCGCTGCTGGCCGACCCCGCCCAGCGCTGGCCCGACGCCGGCGAGCTGGCCGCGCACCTGATCGCCGAGAGCGCCGCCGCCGCGCACCCAGTGACCGCACCGGCTCCCGCCCCCGCTCCGGCGCCGCCCGCGGAGGAGCCCGTCACCGCCGCCACCTTCGCCGCGCACCTCGCCGAAGCCGCCGCCCCCGCGGAGGACGACGAGTCCCTGGCCACGGTGGAAGCGCAGGCCGAGCCGGAGCCGGTTGTGGCCCCCGTCGCGGAGGAACCCGCGCCCGTCGCCGAGCCGGTCGTCTTCGCGTCGGCCGATGCGCCTGCCCCGGAGCCGATCGCCGCTTGGGCCGACGTGCCCGCGCCCGCCGGGGAACCGACTTCGGCCTCGGTCGATGCGGTCGTGCCTGCCGGGGTGCCCGCACCGGCGGAACCGGCCGCCGCGGCTTCGGTGGATGCACCCGCGCCGGCGGGCGTGTTGCCCATCGTCGAGCCGCCCGTCGCGCCGCCGGCCCGGCGTCAGCCGCCGGCGCGGCGGGAGCAGCCGATCACGGCCGCGAGGACGGACCTGGCCGACAGCCTGTACATTCCGCCCGCGCTGGCGAAACCGCGCACGCCGGCCCGCACGGAGGCGCCCGCGCCCGTCGCCGCCGCTCCCGCGGAAGTGTCCGCGCCCGCGCCGAAGCCCGAGCCGGTGCAGGCGAAAGCGGAGCCGGTGGTTCCCGCGCCCGCGCCGATCATGGGTCCGGCGGAGGAGAAGCCCGCGTCGCCGATCGTCTCGCTCGCGCCGGTCGTCGCGGAGCCGGTCGCGCTCGTACCCGCGGAGCCGGTGAACCTGGCGGTGGCTGAGGTGGACGGGCCGCAAGCGACCCTCATCCCCATCCCCGAGCGGCGCCGGTCGCGCGGACTGGCGACGATGGGGCAGTCCACCGGCAACCGCCGCGCGCTGCTGGCGGCGAGCATTGCCGCGGCGGTGCTCGTGAGCGGCGGCGTGATCGCGAAAACGGTGCTGGCGGGCTCGGGCGCCCGTCCGGAGGCGGCGCAGCGCCTGGCCGCCGCCAGCCTGACCGGAACGCCGGGCAGCGCCGCGCAGCCGGAGCAGCCCGCGGTGGATCCCGCCGCGCAGCCGGTGGCGATCGACACCCCCGCCATGACGGACGCGGCGCTGACGCCGGAAGAGCAGGCGAAGGGCGCCGAGGAGCAGAAGAAGCTGGAGGAGCAACGCCGCCTTCAGCAGCGCCAGCGCGATTCGGTGCGGCAGGCGCAGCAGCTCGCCGCGCAACAGCAGCAGGCGGTCGCGCCGCAGCAGGTGGCGCTCGTGGCGGCGCCGCGTCCCGCGGCTTCGTCGCCCGCGCCGCAGATCGAGCAGCGCCCGTCGGCCCCGGTGGCGGCGCCGTCCCAGCCGGCTTCGCAGCCGTCCGCGCCGCCCTCCGCACCCGCGGCGAACCGTCCGGACCCCAACCGCGTCTACGGCGGCGGCGAGGTGGACCAGGCGCCCTCGCTCTCCAACGCCTCGGCGTTCCGCTCCGCGGTGAACCGCAGCTACCCCGCGACACTGCGCAACAGCGGGCAGTGGGGCAACGCGCTCGTCTCGTTCACCGTGGGCGCGGACGGCCGCGTGGAGCGCTCCTCCATCGCGGTGGACCAGGCGTCGCACCCCGCCTTCCGCGCCGCGGCCGCTTCGGCGATCTCGTCCGCGCGCTTCAACCCCGCACGGGTGAACGGCCAGCCCGTGCGCGCGCACGTGTCCATGCCGATCACGTGGCAGGGCGGCGGGCGGGAGGAGGACTAGGGGACAGGGAATAGGGAATAGGGAATAGGAATAGGGAATAGGGAATAGGGAATAGGGAATAGGGAATAGGGAATAGGGAATAGGGAATAGGG
>DATABT010000264.1:0-3600 GCA_036259455.1 Longimicrobium sp.
CCTCCACCGCCGCGCTCCGCCTTACCGGAACGCTCGTCGCCCAGTACTTCCGCTTCGGCTGCGACCGGCAGCTGCGCTGGCAGATGGTGCCGCGCGCACTGCGCGGCGCCGACGTGCCCGCGCCCAACCGCGACCCGTCCACCGGGCCGCTGGTGGGCGTGCGCCCGGGGCTGGAGCTGCTCACGCAGGCCGGGCGGCGCTTCGAGCGGCAGGCGCTGCGGGCGCTGGTGCGGTACTACGGTGAATCGCGCGTCATCAGCGCGGGGCGCGACGAGCGGGGGAACGCGGCGCGGCTCTCGTACGAGCGGCTCGTGCAGGCGCTGCGCGATCCGGGCGAGGCGACGTGGATCGTGCAGCCGGAGCTGCGGGTGCCCGACCTGGCGGCGTTCGCGGAGCGCTTCGGGCTCAATGGCGGCGTGGCGGTGGCGCCCGCGCATCCCGACCTCATCCGCGTCGGGCGGGACCGGCGAGGACGGCTGATGCTGGGCGTGGCGGACGTCAAGTGGAGCCGCGAGGCCACCGTGCAGCACTACGCGCAGGTGGCGCTCTACACGGTGCTGCTGGAGGAGATCTGCCGCGCGGAGGGGATCGGCGCCTCCGTGGAGACGCGCTGGGGATGGCTGTGGACGCGTGGCTCGCGCGGGCCGAAGCGCTTTCCGCTGGGCGCGTATCGCTACGACGTGGAGGAGTTCCTGCGCGCGGACCTGCCCCGCATCGCCGCGGCGGCGCCGGGGGACGCCTTCTGGCACCTGCGGCCGCGCTGCACCAGCTGCGCCTTCTTTCACCACTGCCGCGCGGAGGCGGACCGCACGGACGACCTGTCGCGCGTGGTGGGCCTGACGCCGCTGGCCAGGCGCGAGCTGAACGCGCGCGGCATCCGCTCCGTCCGCGAGCTGCGCAAGGCGGAGTTCAAGCGCGGCGTCTACGAGGGGTGCCACGCGCTGGAATCGGCGGAGGGCACGCTCAAGAAGCGCGTGCAGGCGCTGGACTACGGCAAGATCAAGGAAGGCGAGAAGCAGAGCTTTCGCATGGGCGCGGGCGAAGCCGTCCGCATTCTGCTGAGCGCGGAGGGCGATCCCGTCAGCGGAACCGTGTTCGCCCTGGGACTCAAGGTGGAGCGCAACACGGGGCGCGGTGTCAGCGAGGCCTTTCTGGCGAAGGACGGGTCGGAGGACGCGGAGCGGGAAATGCTCGGCCGCTTCCTTTTCCGCGCCGCCGAGGTGGTCTACGCGGCGGAGGAGGCCTCGCGCGCGGCGGGGGATGGAAAGCGCGGGATGAAGCCGGCGCACGTCTACGTCTGGGACCGCGGCGAGGCGGAGCTGCTGCGCGAGTGCCTGCAGCGCCACCTGGGCGACCCCGGCACCCAGCCGGGAATCGCGGGCGTGTCGCGCCTCCTCTTCCCCGGCGGCGACGCGGGCGGATCGCCGCCGGGCACCGTGGTGCTCGACGTCGTCTCCGAGCTCTTCGCGCTGCCGGTTCCATACGCGTGGGACCTGGCGTCCGTATCCGCCGAGATGCGACCGTCGGAGGCGCCCGCCGTCCACCGGCCGCGGGCGGACTACGGGTGGCCGCTCAGCAGCCAGGTGGCGTACGAGCGCATCCACAACGTCTGGCGCGGCCGCCCGCACCACGCGGGCGACGAGGCGCAGGCGCCGCACGAGGTGGAGCGCGAGATCGTCCGCACCGTCCGCGGCAAGCTGCAGGCGATGGATTCCGTCATCCGCGCCATCCGCGAGGCCGCGGCCAAACGGCGCGATCCCGTGCTGCGGATGGAGGCGGCGTTCGCGGCCGCGGCGGACGGATCGGGTGATGCCATCCCCCACGCCACCCTGGAAAAGCTGCGCCTCTTCACCCTGGCCGAGGCGGCAGAAGAGGCCCTCGCCATCCGCCAGCTGCACGCCCTGCCCACGCCCGACCGCGCGCGCCGCTTCGAGTGCATCAGCGGGCTCAACAAGGTGCAGACGCTGCCGAACGGCCACCTCGTGTTCGAGTTCGACGAGGCGTGCCGCGAGGCCAAGTTCCGCCCCGGCGACTTCGCGCTCGTCCTCACCAACGACGACGGGCGCACCCTGGGCGAGACGGACAGCAAGGGCTGGCTGCGCCGCAAGCTGATGGTGGAGCTGATCGAGTACGACCTGGCCGCCAGCCCGCCGCGCGTGACGCTGGCGTCCGACACCGCGTGGGACAGGCTGGAGAAGGGGCGCTTCGACGGGCGGCCGCTGCTGGACACGGACCGCGTCTGCGTGCTGGACCGCGCCTCGGTGGATTACACGACCAGGCGCGTGGTCGCCACCCTGCGCGCGCTGGCGGGCGGCGCGGGCGAGGCGGACTTCGTGCTGGGATTGATGGGCGGCGCCGTGCCGGACGGCTGGCTTCGTCCCTTCGACACGGACGCCGCGTGGCGGGATGCGGTCGTGGCGGCGGGGAATTCTCTCGGCCGCTCCGTCCTGAACGCGGAGCAGGCGGAGGCGTGGCGCGCGGCATTCGACCGCGCCGTCTCGGTCGTCTGGGGGCCGCCGGGGACGGGCAAGACGTACCTGCTGGCGTGGCAGCTCATTGGCCTGGCCGCGGCGGCGCGGCGCGAGGGGCGGCCGCTGCGCATCCTGGTGAGCGCCGCCACGCACCGCGCCATCGTCAACGTGCTGTCGCGCATCGACCGCGAGCTGCACTCCGCCGGCATGGCGCCGCCGCTGCGCGCCGTCAAGCTGGCGGGGCGGGGGAGCGAGGCCGACGCGGACCTGGCCGGCAGCGCCGTGGAGGTCATCCGCGACGCCGATCTCCCGGACGTGCTCGCCGCGTCGGACGGGGACGGGATGCCCGTCGTGGTCGGCAGCACCGTCTGGTCGCTGTGGAAGCAGATGCGGGCGATGAACGGCGCCGCGGAAGACGAGGACGCCGATCCCACGCTGCCCATCCGTCCCCTCTTCGACGTGGTGGTGATCGACGAGGCCAGCCAGATGAAGGTGCCAGAGGCGCTGATCGCCCTCTCCTCCATCCGCCGCGGCGGCCGCGTGATCCTGGCGGGCGACGACCGGCAGCTGCCGCCCATTCTGCACGGCCGCTACCCGCGCGAGGACACGCTCTTCGGCAGCGCCTTCGCGCACTTCGCCGAGCGCTTCGGCCGCTTTCAGCTGCGCGAGAGCCGGCGGATGAACCGCGCGCTGGTGCGCTGGCCCCGCCGCCTGTTCTATCCCGGTTTCGTGTCGAAGGAGGCGGACCGGCGGCTGATCCTGGGCGCCGACGCGGCGGATCTTTCCGATCCGGTGGATGCGGTGCTGTGGGATGCGTTCCTGCGGCCGGACGAGCCCGTCGTGTTCTGTACGTACGAGGGCGTGCGCGCGACGGCGCGAAACGCGGTGGAGGCGTCGCTGGTGGCGCGCATCGCCCGCCTGGCGCGCGCGGGGATGGCCGATCCGGCGACGGGGGAGCGCTACACGACGGAGGCGTTCCGCGCGCACGGGCTGGCGGTGATCTCGCCGCATCGCGCGCAGAACAGCGCCATACTGGGCGAGCTGGTGGCGGGCGGCTGGCCGCGCGAGGAACTGCCCGTGGTGGACACCGTGGAGCGGATGCAGGGGAACGAGCGCGAGCTGATCCTGG
>DATABT010000265.1:0-3481 GCA_036259455.1 Longimicrobium sp.
CCCTATTCCCTATTCCCCATTCCCTATTCCCTGTAGTTTGAAACTTACGGCGCCAACCCCGCCGCGACCAGAGTCCTGCTACACGGCTGATACCGATGATCCGTTCGCGCGCGCTCCTTTCGCTGCTCGCCCCGCTCGTCCTCGCGCTCCCCGCCTGCGGCCCCGGCGGCCTCCCGCGGGCAGACGCGGCGCAGGGCGACACCGTCACCTTCGCGCCCGGGTGGGCCTTTCCGCGCGGCTCGCTGGCGGCCGTCACCGCCGAGAAGGGGATGGTGGTGACGACGGACCGCGTGGCCTCGGAGGTGGGCGCGGAGATCCTGCGGCGCGGCGGCAACGCGGTGGACGCGGCGGTCGCCACGCACTTCGCCCTGGCGGTGGTGAACCCGGAGGCGGGGAACATCGGCGGCGGCGGGTTCATGGTGGTGCGGATGGCGGACGGCACCACCGCGTCGCTCGATTTCCGCGAGGCCGCGCCGATGGCCGCCTCGCCGAACATGTTCCTGGACGCGCGGGGCAACGTGACGGACCGCTCGCTCATCGGCCACCTGGCCTCCGGCGTTCCCGGCTCGGTGGCGGGGATGTGGGAGGCGCACCGCCGCTTCGGCACGCTGCCGTGGGCGGAGCTCGTCCAGCCCGCCGTCAACCTGGCCGAGGGGATCGTGGTCCACGAGCGGCTGGCCAACTCGCTGCGCAGCAACGCGGACAAGATCGGCCGCTACCACGCCACCGCCCGCATCTTTCTCCCCGGCAACCGCCCGCCGCGCGTGGGCGACCGGCTGGTACAGACGGACCTGGCCGGCACCTTCCGCCGCATCGCCGCGGAGGGAATGGACGGCTTCTACCGCGGGCGCACGGCGGAACTGATCGAGGAGGAGATGCGGCGCGGCGGCGGCCTCATCACCCGCGACGACCTGGCCCGCTACCGGGCCGTGTGGCGCGAGCCGCTGCGCTTCACCTACCGGGGGCACGAGATCATCTCCATGCCGCCCCCCAGTTCCGGCGGCGTGACGATGGCGGAGATGCTGAACATCCTGGAGGGATACGACCTGCGCTCCATGGGCTACCTTTCCCCCCAGCACGCGCACGTCATCGCCGAGGCCGCGCGCCGCGCCTACGCCGACCGCAACGCGTACCTGGCGGACCCGGACTTCGTCCCCCAGCCCACGCAGCGGATGATCAGCGACGACTACGCGGCCGAGCGGCGCCGCACCATCGCGATGGACCGTGCCACGCCGTCGCCGCAGGTCACCCCCGGCCTGGGCGCCCCGCCGCGCGAGGGGACGCACACCACGCACTACTCCATCGTGGACGAGCGCGGCAACGCCGTGGCCGTGACGACGACCATCAACTCGCTGTACGGCAGCCTGGTGACCATCGAGGGCGCCGGCATCGTGATGAACAACGAGATGGACGACTTCACCGCCAAGCCGGGCGTGCCCAACCAGTTCGGCCTGGTGCAGGGCGCGGCCAACGCCGTGGCCCCCGGCAAGCGGATGCTGAGCGCCATGACGCCGACGATCGTCCTGGATCCCAGCGGGCGCGTGCTGCTGGTGACGGGAACGCCCGGCGGCGCGACCATCATCACCTCCGTCGCGCAGATCGTGAGCAACGTGATCGACTTCCGGATGGACGTGACCAGCGCCACCGCCGCGCCGCGCCTGCACCACCAGCACCTGCCCGACACGCTGCGCTACGAGAACAACGGCCTGTCCGCGGCCACGGAGTCCCGCCTGCGCGCCATGGGCCACGCCCTCGCCGAGCGCGAAGGCTACCAGGGCGACGTGCAATCGATCATGCTGCTCCCCAACGGCTGGCAGTCCGCCGTCGCCGACCCCCGCCGCGGCGGCGCCGCCGTCGGCGTGGGCGAGGTGCGGCGGGTGGTGCAGTAGGGCGGGGCCCTCCCCCGGCCTCGCCCCGGCTCGTCCACCCCCTCCCGCGAAGGCGCGGGAGGGGGTGTGGACTTCATGCGGCTCTCTGTGCGTCCACGCGGGTCCTCTCTTCGCGGGGAGATCTCGCCCGAGCGACTCGAGGTCACCGACCGCGACGGCATCCGCACCGTCCGCATCAAGCCGGCACAGCCCGGCAGCGCGCGTGCCCACCCACCTGAGGTGTCGTGCAGGCTCGTCTGCGCTCCCGCCGCTTTCGCTCTCTCGGACTCGCCGCGGATGCGCGCCTTGCGCTACAAGGCTTGTCCAATGACATTCAGCCATTGTAACAATTTCGTCAGCCCCACCGCGTGCCCGGGAATGCTGCAGCAGGCCCGGGGCAAGCCCTCGTGTTCCTGCCGGTACGCGGGTTGCGGCAGCACCGCCGGTCCGTGATCCGGGCCCGGCCACCGCGAAGCGGGGCCCCGGGGCTGGAGCCACATCCGCAGGAAGTCTCTGCAGAAGCGCAAAATGAGCTACCGCATCAAGCGAGTCGCGCACCTCACGGGCATCAACCCGGCCACCCTGCGTGCCTGGGAGCGCCGCTACGGCCTGGTTGCGCCGGACCGCACCGGCTCCGGCTACCGGCTGTACACGGACGAGGACGTGGCGATGCTCTCGCGCATCAAGGTCCTGGTCGACGAGGGGCTGACGATCGGCGAGGCCATCAGCCGCGTGCGCCGCGGCAGCGAGCCACTTCCGGCCGATGCCGGGGGCCCCTCCATCCGCGACGTGCGCTTCCGCATGCTGGAGGCGCTGCTTTCCTTCGACCGGCGCGGCGCACTGGAAGCGTACCAGGACGTGATGCGCCTGCCGCCCGAACGCCGTGTGGAAGAGGTTCTGCTCCCCGTGCTGCGCCAGGTGGGGGAGCGGTGGGAGGCCAACGAGTGCGGCGTGGGCGAGGAGCACTTCGCCAGCGCCTTCATTCGCGAAAAGCTTGGGGGGATCATCGAGGACCTGGACACCGGCGCCGCCCGCGGCCCCGAGGCCGTGTGCGCCGGCGTGCCCGGCGAGCTGCACGAGTGCGGGCTGATGGCGGCCGCCATCCACCTGGCCACGCGCGGCTGGCGGGTGGTGTACCTGGGCCCAGACGTCCCCCTCCAGGAGATCGGCCGCATCCTGCACCAGCGTCGCCCCGCGCTCTTCTGCACCTCCATCGTCAACGCGATGGGCGTGGCGGACTTCCGCGCGTTGATGCATTCGCTGCGCGAGGCCGCGCCCGGGGAAACGGAGGTCGTGGTCGGCGGCCCCGGCGTTCCCGGCCCCTTCGCCAGCGCCGAGGGCGTGCGCGTTACGGATGACCTGAGGGAGCTCGCCCACGCCGTCGTCTGACGCCGGAATCCCGGTTCCGCGCCGACGCCTGAACCGCATCGTGCGGCGGGCGAGGAGGAAGAGGAGAGGCCGCGGATGACCATCGTCATCCGCGGCCTCTCCTCTTCCTCCTCGCCCGCCGCACGATGCGGTTCAGGCGTCGGCGCGGAACCGGGATTCCGGCGTCAGACGACGGCGTGGGCGAGCTCCCTCAGGTCGTCCGTAACGCGCACGCCCTCGGCGCT